>JAYULW010000061.1:0-3277 GCA_043763155.1 Alphaproteobacteria bacterium
AGCGTCATCCAGCATTTCGGGGGGTTTTACGTAGTGCAGGCCGTCTATGGGGTCGGCGTTGCGGGTTTGGACCAGCGTGTAGATGCGGCCATCCTGGGCCAGGTAGAAATCGTCATGCACGTTTGCGCCGTAGTGCCAGATGATCTTGGCGTCTTTGTCCATTTTGACGATGCCCACGCCGTACACCGGATTGCGGCGGCCCGTTTTGGCGTGGTAGATGGCGAGCAAATCGCCGTTGGAAAACATTTCGGCATAGGCGAATACGGGGTCGCCCTTGAAGATGTCGCCTTCCTGATAATTGGGTTCCCACACTTTGTCGAAGGGCAAGTGCCACGTATGCACGGCTTTGCCTTCGGTATCTACCAGCACGGCAACGTCGTCGTTTTTGGTGATGAGGGTGTAGCCGGGATCAATTTTCGCTTCATCCACCTTGGTGACAATGGCGTCGCTGATTTTGGTTTTGCCCGCTTTAACGGGAGGGGCGTCAGCCTTGGAGGAATTGATGAGCTTTTTAATGTAGGGGCCGGGACCTATATGGTAATGCTCGGCGATAATGCCCACGCTCATCAGCAAAAAGCCAATACACAGCGCAACTACCCACGGCATGACGCGGTCGAGGAACTTAAACATCCGATTCTCCTGTTATCCAGCCGCCGCCAAGCACGCGGTTGCCGTCGTAAATCACGCAGGCCTGCCCCGGAGTTACGGCAGACTGGGGTTCGTTCAGGCGCACGCGGGCGCGGCCCTTGCCTAAATCTTCGATGGTTGCCAGCACGCCGGGGTGCATGGAACGCAGGCGCACCTGCACCTGCGAATGCGTATGTGCGGGTTTGCTGTCGAGCCAGTTGAGGTCGCGGACATAGAGGGTTTGTTTGAGCAGCGCCTCTTTGGGGCCGACGATGACCTGATGTTTTTCGGGATTGAGGCGGATGACGTAAAGCGGCTCGGCGTTGCTGATGCCAAGGCCTTTGCGCTGGCCGACGGTGAAGTTGATGATGCCGTCGTGCTTGCCTAATACGGTTCCGTCCACATGCAGCACCTCGCCAGATTCGAGCGCGCCGGGGCGGAGTTTTTCGATGACCTTGGCGTAGCCGCCGGAGGGCACGAAGCAGATGTCCTGACTGTCGGGCTTGTCGGCGACCTGAAGGCCGTAGCGAGCGGCGAGCGCGCGGGTTTCGTCTTTGCTTTTTAAGTGGCCCAGCGGGAAGCGGAGGAAGTCGAGCTGCTCTTTGGTGGTTGCGAACAGGAAGTAGCTTTGGTCACGGCCGGGGTCTGCGGCTTTGTGGAGCTGGCTTTCGCCGCCGTCTTGCATGCGCTGCACATAATGGCCGGTGGCCATGACGTCGGCGCCGAGTTCGCGGGCGGTTTGCAGCAGGTCTTTGAACTTCACCGACTGGTTGCACTTTACGCACGGGATCGGCGTTTCGCCGGCAAGATAGGTTTCAACGAAATCGTCCATGACGCTTTCCTTGAATTTGCTTTCGTAGTTCAGCACATAATGAGGGATGCCGAGGGTTTCGGCAACGCGGCGGGCGTCGTGGATGTCTTGCCCGGCGCAGCAGGCGCCCTTTTTATTGACCATGGCGCCGTGGTCGTAAAGCTGCAGGGTTATGCCGATGACTTCGTAGCCCTGCTCGTGCAGGAGGGCGGCAACCACCGAGCTATCCACGCCACCAGACATAGCTACTACAACGCGCGTTTCCGCGACGGATTTGTTAATTCCAAGTGAATTCATAAGGTTAGGCAGTGCTTTTTTGAGATTTAATAGTATACGTCAGTTTAATGGCATTGCCTACCCCATTTTTTGCGGGGATTCACCAATTTGTCATACTCGCTGAGGCTATTAAGGGTATAATGGGACTAATGAAATTTAACCTTGCGAGGCTGTATCATGTCGCTTTTTTCCACACTGACTGAAAACCGCACTGTTGCCATTACGGCGCTGCTTGGCGCTGCGGCGGGTGGCGTTGGCGGGGCACTGCTCGGCGGCGGCAGCCTGATGACCACGGTGATACTGGGCGCGCTGTTTAGCGTGGGCGGGCTTGCCATCGGCGCATTCGGCGGCAGCAAGCTTGCGGGCTACCAAGACAGCAAAACACCTGCGCCGCTGGGCGGCGTGCGGCCCGTGCCTACTGCGAAAGTGGAAGCAGGCAAAGCTGGCGAAGTGTCGGTGAAGCCTTCGTACAAGCTTGCGGATAATGTGGCGGAGAAGCTGGACTCGCTGAAAGGCACACCGGAATATGAGCAGATTAAAGGCTACATGCCGCTGATTAAGCAGGCGCTGCCGCTTTCTAAATTGACCATGACAGGCACGGCGAATGCTGCGGGCGACCACATGGACATTGCCAAAGTTGTGGTGGAATCACCCGTACCGGGGGTTCCCTCGATTGAGTTTGCGCCTACGGGAATTTCGATGCCGCTGGTGAATGGACAAATTGACCAGAACAGCCCTGAAGCCAAAGCGCAGTTGATGAAACTGATGGAGCAGGCCGTGGAACAAAAAGTTCCCGAAGCGCTGCGACCGAAAGTGCGCGAGCTGCTGAAAGATGCGCTGGAAAAATCCACCACGGCGCTTGCGCCTGTGCAGACGGAGACAAGTGTTTCAAGCATTGCGGGCGACACGATGAAGACGCTGGAATCGGCCCCTGTGAAGGCGCTGGTGGCCACGCTTGCCAGGACCGGGGCCTCGCACGCAATGAGCGGGCAGGCAGCCAATACGGCTATTCCGGTGCTGCGCCCCAATAACGGAAATATCCTGAGCTAGGCCTGATTCTCGGCGGCTTGTTCGGTATTGCCCTTTACACGGTCGGCCAGGGCTGCGCTCATGAAACGATCAATTTCACCGTCCAGCACACCTTGGGTGTCGCTGGTTTCGATGTTGGTGCGCAGGTCTTTGACCATCTGGTAGGGCTGTAAGACGTAAGAGCGGATCTGGTGGCCCCACGCGTTATCGCTCTTGGTTGCGTTCACCGCGTCGGCGCGTTCTTCGCGAATGCGCAGTTCGCGCTCATACATGCGGGCCTTCAGCATTTGCATTGCTTCGGCGCGGTTGGCGTGCTGGCTGCGGCTGCTTTGGCACTTGACCACAATGCCGGTGGGCAAATGGGTGAAGCGCACGGCGGATTCGGTTTTGTTGACGTGCTGGCCGCCTGCCCCGCCGGAGCGCATGGTGTCAATCCTCAGGTCTTTTTCATCAACCACGATATCTATTTTGTCGTCAATGACGGGGTAGACCCATGCGCTGGAGAAGCTGGTGTGGCGGCGGGCGTTGGAATCA
>JAYULW010000062.1:0-15828 GCA_043763155.1 Alphaproteobacteria bacterium
CCTCGAAAAACCCGACATGCTGCTGCTCGACGAACCGACCAACCATCTGGACGCCGAGTCCGTCGCATGGCTGCAGCACTTTTTGGAAACCTATCCCGGCACGGTGGTGATGGTAACCCATGACCGCTACTTCCTCGATAACGTCGCAGGCTGGATCCTCGAACTCGACCGCGGCCACGGCATTCCTTACGAGGGCAATTACTCCACCTACCTCGACGCCAAGCGCAAGCGCATGGAGCAGGAAAAGAGCGAAGAAACCGGCCGCCAGAAGCAGCTCGCAAGCGAACTGGAATGGATTCGCCAGGGCGCCAAAGCCCGTCAGGCCAAATCCAAAGCCCGTATCGCCGCTTACGAAACCATGCAGGCGCAGGAAACCAAAGCGCAGGTGGGCACTGCCCAGATCATTATCCCGCAGGCTCCGCGCCTTGGCGACAATGTTATCTCCGCTGAAAACCTCTCCAAAGGCTTCGGCGACAAGCTGCTCATTGATAACCTCTCCTTCAGCCTTCCTCCCGGCGGCATCGTGGGCATCGTAGGCCCCAACGGCGCGGGCAAAACCACCCTGTTCCGCATGATCACCGGCGGCGAAAAACCCGACTCCGGCGCCTTCAAGGTCGGCGACTCCGTAAAGCTCGGCTATGTGGACCAGTCGCGCGATTCATTGAACGACAAAAACACCGTCTGGGAAGAAATCAGCAGCGGCGACGAAGAAATCTATCTCGGCAAAAAGCTGGTAAAATCCCGCGCCTATTGCTCCAGCTTCAACTTCAAAGGCTCCGACCAGCAAAAGAAAGTGGGAACCCTTTCCGGCGGTGAGCGCAACCGCGTCCATCTCGCCAAAATGCTGCGCAAGGAAGCAAACGTGCTGCTGCTCGACGAACCGACCAACGATCTTGACGTGGAAACCCTGCGCGCCCTCGAAGAAGCCTTGGGCGAATTCGCTGGCTGCGCCGTCATCATCTCGCATGATCGCTGGTTCCTGGATCGCCTCGCCACCCACATCCTCGCCTTCGAGGGTGATTCCCATGTCGAATGGTTCGAGGGCAACTATGAAGCCTACGAAGCCGACCTGAAGAAGCGTCTGGGCGTAGACGTGCTGACCCCCAGCAAAGTCAAATACCGCCCCCTGCAACGCGCCTAAAATCCAGACCAAAAAAAGCCCCGCTACCCACTCCCGAAGGAGCAAGTAGCGGGGCCTTTTTTTAGCTTAGTGGCTCATAGCCGTTGCAGTTGCGGCGCACTGCGTCTGTGCGTCAGCAAGGCTTGTGGCTGAAACCGTGTTACGTCCACCACCGGTGTTCGAACCATCTTTGTTAGAGCGGCAGCTAATGTTGCACACATAAGGCTGGTTGTAACCCGCGATGCTGCCCGTGCAGGTCTGGCCCGTTACAGGTGGGCTGCCACTGCCCGAACCCGAACCCGGAGCACCACCAGAGCCGCTAGCTTTACCGCCAGTGCCCGAACCAGTGCCAGAGCCGGAACCCGTGCCAGAACCTGAACCCGTAGCACCACCAGAGCTGGAAGCTTTACCGCCGCTGCTGCCCGAACCAGAGCCAGAGCTAGAACCGGAACCAGAGCCGGAACTCGGAGCACCACCAGAGCTGGAAGCTTTACCGCCGCCACTGCTCGAACCAGAACCAGAGCCAGAACCGGAACCAGTGCTGGATTTACCAGCCGTAACTACCGCCGGTGCCGCTGCAGGTGCTACAGGCGCTGCAATCTTTTCAGCACGGCCCGCACCTTGTGTCGCAGGCGCTGCTGCGGTTGCTGCAGGCGTTGCGCGGCCAGCCGCTGCCGTATGCTTTGCCGCACGGCCAGCGCCTTTGGCGTCTTGCTGTTGTTGTTCTTGCTGGTCACCGCCTTTGGTGTGGTGCCTGGTCTGTGCCAACGCGTCCACGGCAAGCATGCTGATAGCCGCACTGCCAAGAAGCGCTAGGGTAAAATAGGTATTTTTTTTCATTGTAGTCCTTTCAGGAACAATAGGGATAAGGTACCGCCCCAAGAGCCTAAGGGCTAACCCCTTAAGCATTCCTAATAAATCTACATCATTTCCAGCCTTACGACTTCGGCAAAGGAAGTTTTTATCGTTAAAAAACAACGAATAAAAACCGCCCCCCTATGCCAAAGGCACGGAATTCCTCAATAAAAAATCACGTAAAAAGCGCCCAAACCCTACTGGCGGGGCTGCACATTATAGGTCGAAACCGGAAGCACCGGCGGCAATTGCAGCAGGCGCTTATGCATGCGCTGTTGCAGGATTTGCGGCACCTGGTGGGTCACCACATATTCGTCCCACTTGTCTTCCACCCATACCCTTACGCCCTTGGCGTCTTCGGCAAAGCGGATATCGCCTACATACACGACTTCCCCCGGCGCAAGATCGAACCATACGGGATTAAAGAACTGGCGGTCACTTTCAAGATTTGAGCTATAGCCGCGCGCATCGGTGAATGTAGTGAGCGCATAATGCTGCGGCATAATCACCGTCGGCGAAGGCACCGTAAAGCGGAAACGCTTGGGCTTCTGCACCCCGCCCGCCCATGCGGTTGCTGCTTGCAGCCCTGGGGTCATGGGGTCCAGGATTTCCGTATCGAAGCGCACCACGCTGCCCTTGCCCGATTCACCGCTAAAGCCCGACTCGGTCATGCGGCTCACCGTGCCCATCACCACCGCGCTTTGCGGAAAACGCTCATACTGCGCAGCCACATCCTGCATTTGCTTGGGCGCTACATCGCACGCACTCAACACAAACAGCACACAAACAGCAAAACGGCGCAACATCGGAACACTCCTTCAAAAATGAAGGGCGATTATACCGATGGCGCGAACATTAACAACCATTAATAACTAGACTTTCGCCACACCTGAAGAAGCGCTGGGCGAACTGGCCTGCGGAGCCTGTGCCTGCTGGGTAGCGCCCTGCCCGTGATGCGCATGGGTTTTCTTGCTGTCATTATTCAGTAACGCCTGCAACAATAAAGAGAAATTATCATCGCCCTGCTTCTTGGCAGCGCTTGTGTTTTGGCTGCTTTGCCCAGTACTTTGCGTAGCTTGGCTTTGCGTTGCCTGCGCGGCCTGTGCGCCCCCGCCAACACATCCAATACCACTCATAAAACCCCCTTTATGTTAAAAATGGACTCCCGTAAACCATGCAAGAACTACACCAAATAACCCATTGATATATAAAGTTCAACTGTTGGCCATTCCTGCCCATGCGCAGTTTTTGCCCCGTTCACAAAACTGTCACTTCCCTAATAAAGATTAACCCCTATGCTGCCGCCCATGACAGCAGAAGCAAAAACCATTGAAATCGGCACCGACCGCAGCCTCATCTACGCCTCGCCCCAGATTCAGGCAGTGATTGATGAGGTCAACCTGTTTGCCCCCACCGATCAGTCCGTCCTCATCACCGGCGAGAACGGCACCGGCAAGGAAAACATCGCGCGCCTCCTGCACATGGGCAGCCCGCGCCGCGAGCAGCCCTTTGTGCCGGTGAACTGCGCCTCCATCTCCGCCTCCCTCATCGAGTCCGAATTATTCGGCCATGAAAAAGGCTCCTTCACCGGTGCCAATGGGCGGCGCATCGGCAAGTTCGAGCAGGCAGGCGGCGGCACCATCTTCCTCGACGAGATCGGCGAAATGTCGCCCGACCTGCAGGCCAAGCTCCTGCGCGTGCTGCAAGACGGCGAGTTCTGCCGCGTCGGCGGCAACGAAACCGTCACCGCCCGCCCCCGCATCATCGCCGCCACCAACAAAAACCTTGAGCAGGCCATGAAAGACGGCCGCTTCCGCCCCGACCTTTATTACCGCCTCTGCGGCGTGGAACTGTCGCTGCCCGACCTCAAGGACCGCCCCGTTGATATTCCCCTGCTCGCCGAGCATTTCGTGCAGAAAACCGCCGCTAAGCAATCCCTGCCCACCCCCGCATTCTCGCCAGAAGCCCACGAAAAACTGCTGGGCCACGCATGGCCGGGCAATGTCCGCGAGCTGGAAAACGTCATGGGTGCCGCCACCATCCGCGCGCAGGCCAACGGCGGCACCATCACCCCTGACATGCTGCGCTGGCGCGCCCATTCCGGCCCGCAAAATAACGGCACACAAAATAACGCCACGCAAGCCCCCGCCACACAGCCCACCCCCGGCGCAGACCATGCGCCCATCGCGGCAAACACCAACGAACCCGCCGCCACGCCGTTGGCCTTTCAGGGCAGCTTCGGCGACCAGGTAAACGCACACCGCGAGCGCCGCGGCTGGACCCAAACCATCCTCGCCCGCAAAGTCTCCGACCATATCGCAACCAAAGTGAGTGAAGCCGACGCCCAAAGCTGGGAAGCAGGCAAGGTCCCCTCGCAGGATATCCTGCACAGCATCGCCTATTTGCTCATCATCAAAACCACCCACCGCGACGAAGACAAAGCCCGCGCCCTCACCGCCTTTTATGAAGCCGCCGAAAAAGCCCGCGCCAACCCCGAACCCGGCCCCGCCACGCGCAACTACACCCTGCTGCTTACCAATTTCCGCGAAGGCGCAGGCCGCACCCAGTCTGACCTCGCTTTGCAGGTAAACGCCCTGAACCCCCGCCTGCGCGTGGAGCCCAAAGACATTCACCGCATCGAAACCGGCACCCTCCAGCGCGCCCTAAAACCCACCGAGATCATCGGCATCATCAACGCGCTCGACACGCCCGAAAACCCGCTCACCTCCGCCGACAAAATGCGCCTGTTCAAAGGTATTCGCCAGAACGAGCGCTCGGTGCGCGACATCATCACCCAGGACGGCAGGCATTCCATTGCGTCAATCGCTGAAAAAACCGGTGTAAGCCGCCAGGCACTCGACCGCCTGATAAGCGAAGAACCCGTGCGCGGCGTGGTCGAACGCTTAGCCGCGCATATGGAACAGCGCGACGGCAGCGCCCACGACTTCCTGCGCGCCATCATTGACCGCGAAACCAAAGCCGCCAGCGGCGCAGCGGTTATTGATTAATTCCCCGCACCCCGCGTAAACACCCGGTCGGTGGGAAGCACGTCCGATTCTCCCAGCTCCGGCAGCGCCTTCACCTGCTCATAAAACGCTGTGAAGTCCGGCCGCGTTTCATCAAAAAGCTGCTCAAAACTATCAATCACGAAATACGTGCGCTGCAAATCGTCGTAGCGGTAATTGGTGCGCATCATGCGAATCAAATCAAACCCCAAACGATTGGGGGCAGGGCTTTCCAGCGCATACACCGATTCCTTGGCCGAACTCACAATGCCCGACCCGAAAATGCGCAAGCCCTCCTTCGTATTCAGCAACCCAAACTCCACCGTAAACCAATACAGCCGCGTGATCAGCTTGGTCGCCTTCAGCCCCTTCGCCTTCATCGCCCCAAGGCCAAACTGCTGCATATAATCGGCAAATATGGGGTTGGAAAGCAGCGGCACATGCCCGAACAAATCATGGAACACATCCGGCTCTTTCAAATAATCAATCTGCTCCTGCCCCCGGATCCACCACGTCACCGGAAACTGGCGCTTGGACAGATGCTCCAGAAACACGCCCCCCGGAATCAGCCCCGGCACGGTCACAATGGTCCAGTTGGTGGCCTTCTCCAGCGTGTCACTTACCCGCCGCAAATCTGGAATCCCTGCTTCGCTCACAATGCTCAAATCCGCAAGCGCCTGTAAATATTCATTACAAGCCCGCCCCTTCAGCAGCGGCTTTTGCCGCTCACACAGGAAGTGCCAGCGCGCGTGGTCGTCCTCGGTATAGGCCGAGCCGTCGAAATCAAAGGTGTAATCCTCCCGCATATCCGGCGGGTGCGTATCGGCGCGTAAAACCATAAACACTCCTTTGCATCACTATAGCAGCAACCACAATTTTACGCTATAGAACAATGCCTAACCAAGAGAAACATATGCCCGTAACCCTCCGCGAGATCACCCAAAAGGCCGAATTCCAAAGCCTCTACCCCCTCATCAGACTGCAAAATAAAAGCATCACCAAAAAGGAATTCCAAACCCTGCTCAGCGAAATGCTCCCCAAAGGCTACCGCTGTGTGGGCGCGTATGAGGCCGGCGCGCTGGTCGGCATCATGGGCTTCTGGATCGGCCACCGCTTCTGGTGCAAGAAATATATTGATATAGATAACGCAATCGTCGCCGAGTCCCACCGCTCCAAAGGCATCGGCAAGCGCCTCCTCGCATGGGTCGAAAAAGAAGCCAAGAGCCAAAACTGCACCATGGCAGGCCTCGACAGCTACACCACCGCCCACAAAGCACACCGCTTTTATTTGCGCGAAGGATACTGTATCCTCGGCTATCACATCATCAAACACCTGTAGGCAATCATGAGCAATGACGACTTCATCAACCCCATGGGCACCGACGGCTTCGAGTTCGTCGAATACGCAGCCCAGGACCCCGCCGCGCTTGAAAAGCTTTTCACCAAACTCGGCTTCGTCAAAGTCGCCCGCCACCGCTCCAAGAACGTGCATCTCTGGCGGCAAGGCGACATCAACTTCATCTTAAACGCCGAGCCCGATAGCCAGGCCTCCGGCTTCTTCTACGACCACGGCCTGTCCGCCAACGCCATGGCCTTCCGCGTCAAATCTGTAACCAAAGCCCTGCAACGCGCAAACGATCTGGGCCTGGAGATCATCGCGTCCAAAGTCGGCCCCATGGAGCTGAACATCCCCGCCATTCGCGGCATCGGCGGCAGCCTTTTATATTTGGTGGAAAAATCCGGCCCCTTCAGCATTTACGACGTGGACTTCATCCCCATCGAAGGAACAGCGCAAAACCCCACCGGGGTTGGCCTCACCTATATTGATCACCTGACCCACAATGTCTATCGCGGCAACATGGCCCAGTGGGCCGAGTTCTACGAGCGCATTTTCAACTTCCGCGAAATCCGCTATTTCGACATTGAAGGCAAGCTCACCGGCCTGAAATCCAAAGCCATGACCAGCCCTTGCGGCAAAATCCGCATCCCCATCAACGAATCCTCCGATGACAAATCCCAGATCGAAGAATATCTGCGCGAATATAAAGGGGAGGGGATCCAGCATATCGCCCTCGCCACGGGCAATATTTACACCACCGTAGAAGGCCTCAAAGAAAGCGGCATCACCTTCATGGACCCGCCGCCCGAAACCTATTATGGACGCTTAGAGGCCCGCCTCGCCGGACACGGCGAAGACGTCGCCCGCCTCAGGAAAAACGGCATTCTGATTGATGGCGCGCCCGAATCCAAAGACGGCGCAAAAGACGGCGGCATCCTGCTGCAAATCTTCACCAGCACGGTCATCGGCCCCATCTTCTACGAGATTATCCAGCGCAAAGGCGACGAAGGCTTCGGCGAAGGCAATTTCCGCGCCCTCTTCGAATCCATCGAAGAAGACCAGGTCAAGCGCGGCGTCCTAAAGCGCGACTAACCCGGAGGAGTCCTTCACGATGACTAGGCCCATTGAGGGCCGCAGCCGAGCGGCGCTTAAGCGCTTGCTGTAAACCAACCCAGCAAAAAATCCCGAAGGGATGGAACAAAGTGACTAGGCCCATTGAGGGCCGCAGCCAAAGCGAAGCGGCGGCGCCTGAGTAATCTTATTTCTAAGCCGCCTCATCTTTCAGTATCGCGAAAAGCTGGTCCTTAAGCAAAAGGCGCTCTTTCTTTGCCTGCTCCATCACCGCATCGGAAACCGTTTCGATCTCTTTTTCAATGCGGCTCACCCGCTCGGTAACAGCGTGATACTCATTATACAGCTTCGCAAAATGCGCGTTGCCCGCTTTCAAATCATGAATGCGCTCTTTGTATTCGGGGAATTCATGCACCAACTCATGCGTCTCATTAAACATTTTTTTGCTCCTTACAAATTTCACAAATCCTAACGCCGCAACCGTAAAAAAGCGATACTTAAACCGCCGCCGCAATCGTGGCATACGCCGCAGCATAAGCCCCGTCATACGCATGCGCAGTCTCCGCCGATTGCCCGATAAACGGATCAATCGGAATTTCGCCAAGGAACTTCACGCCCGCCTCGTCGGCAAGCTTCCGCCCGCCACCTTCGCCAAACAGCGCCATGCGCTTACCCGTGGCCGGTTCCACAAAATAGCTCATATTCTCTACAATGCCCAACACCGGCACATTCAGCTTCACAAACATTTTAAGGCATTTGCGCGCATCCATCACCGCCACTTCCTGCGGCGTGGTCACAATAATGGCCCCCGCCAGCGGCACCTGCTGCATCATGCTCAAATGAATATCCCCCGTGCCCGGCGGCATATCCACAATCAACGTGTCCAGATTGCCCCCCAAAGAACCCCAACGGGTAAACCGCAGCAATTGGTGAAGCGTCTTGCTGATCATGGGCCCGCGCAAAATCGCTACCTCATCGCCCGTAATAAACCCCATGGACATGCACTCTACCCCGTGTGCGGCAGGCGGCGTCATCTTCCCATCCACAATCGGCGGCTGCCCCGAAAGCCCCAACATGCGGGGTAGCGACGGCCCGTAAATATCCGCGTCCAAAAGCCCCACCCTCTGCCCATCACGCGCCATGGCGAGCGCCACATTCAGCGCCGTCGTGGATTTCCCCACGCCCCCTTTGCCCGATGCAACCGCAATCACCCGCTTCACATTTTCCACAGGCGTAAGGTTCCACACCGCACGTTCACGCGGTTGCGCGTAGCCACTCTCCGGCTTCGGCGGAATTTTTTCTGAACCTTGCGCTGTCATCACCGCCGTCACCGAAACAACGCCCGGCAGTGCCGCCACCGCACCCTCGCAGGCCTCGCGCAAATACGCTTTGCTCTCTTTGAATTGCGGCTCGATGGTCAGCACAAACCCCACCTTGCCCTCTTTAATCACCATGCCCGAAATCATGCCCGCCGACACCACGTCCGTTCCGCTGTCGCGGTCAATGACGGTGGCCAGTGCTTTTTTAATTGAATCGGGGGTAAGTGATGACATTTACTTGAAATTACTCTGTTCTTGCCCCTATATAGAGCCAAGCAAGGCACAACACAACCCTATCCAGCAGGACGCAAACATTCATGTCGTGGGGCGATAAAGACAACCAAGGCCCATGGGGCCGTCCGCAGTCAGGCGGTCAGGGTGGCAATAACAACAATAACGGCAGCCGCCCTCCCGGCGGCGGCGGTGGCGGCAACCAGCCTCCCCAAGGCCCAGATTTCGACGATTTCCTGCGCAAAGGCCAGGAAAAACTCCGCCGTTTAGTCGGCGGCGACGGCGACGGCAGCAAAGGCGCGCTGCTGGCCATCGGTATCATCGTGGTCCTCTGGCTATCGTCGGGCATCTATTTCGTGAAAGCCGACGAACAGGGCGTGGTCACCACCTTCGGCGAGTTCACCCGCACCACCACCCCCGGCGTAAACTACCATTTCCCCTATCCCATCGAAGCCGTGCTGCTTCCCCGCGTCACCGCCATCAACCATGAAGAAGTAGGCTTCCGCACCGGCGGCGCTTCCCGTGGTGGCCGCGTGGCCGATGTGCCTTTGGCCGAAGAAAGCCTGATGCTCACGGGCGATGAAAACATTCTGGACATTGACTTCGAAGTGCAGTGGAAAATCAGCTCCGCCCCCGACTACCTGTTCAACATCCGTAACCCCGAAGAAACCGTAAAAGCGGTTGCCGAAAGCGCCATGCGCGAAGTAATCGGCAAATCTAAAATCGCCAACGTCCTCGCCGAAGGCAAATTGCAGGTAGCCCAGGACACCCGCAAGCTGATGCAGGACACGCTCAACTCTTATAAAGCAGGCATCGAAATCATCACCGTGAACCTGCTCAAAGCCGACCCGCCAGCCGAAGTGCTGGACGCCCAGCGCGATGTGCAAACCGCGCTTGCCGACGCTGAAACCGCAAGGAACCAGGCCGAAGCCTACCACAACGACATCGTGCCCAAAGCACGCGGCGAAGCCCAGAAACTGGTTCTCGATGCCGAAGCCTACAAGCAGGAAGTCATCGCCCGCGCGCAAGGCGAAGCCAGCCGCTTCTCAGCTGTGTACAACGAGTATAAACAGGCCAAGGACGTGACCAAAAAACGCATGTATCTTGAGACCATGGAAACCATCATGCAAGGCATGACCAAAGTGATCATCGAAGGCGGCGGCAAAGGCAGCCCGGTGGTGCCGTACCTGCCCCTGCCTGAGCTGAAAGCCAAAGCGGAGGAATCCAAATGAAGCGCGCAACCGTCGGAATCATCGTTGGTGCCCTGGGCCTTTTCATCCTCGCTAACTCCGCCTTCATCGTAGGCCAGACCGATCAGGCCATTGTCCTGCAATTCGGCAAGCCCGAGCGCGTGGAGCAAACCCCCGGCCTCAAATTCAAAATGCCCTTCATCCAGAACGTGGAATATTACGACAAGCGCCTGCTGGATTTTGACGCCGAAACCAAGGAAGTCATCGCCGCCGACCAGAAGCGCCTGCGCGTGGATGCTTTCCTGCGCTACCGCATCACCGACCCCTTGCGCTTTAAGCAATCGGTGGCCGACGAGCGCACCATGCGCAGCCGCCTGAACTCCATTTTGGAATCCTCGCTTCGTCAGGCGCTGGGCAACGTGCCGCTTTCTGCCGTTATCTCTGAAAAACGCGCAGCCCTCATGCAGCAGATCCGTGAGCTGGTAAACTCCCAGACCATGGGTACGCCCGCTGCCGGTGGCTTCGGCGTGGAAATCGTGGATGTGCGCATCAAACGCGCCGACCTGCCGCCTGCCAACTCCGAAGGTATCTATAAGCGCATGCAGACCGAGCGCACCAAGGAAGCCAACCAGTACCGCGCCCAAGGTGCCGAAGATGCGCAAAAGACCCGTTCCAGCGCCGATAAGGAACGCACCATCTTAATCGCCGAAGCCAAGCGCAAATCCGAAGTCACCCGCGGCGAAGGCGACAGCACCGCCACCAAAATCTTCGCCGAATCCTTCGGTCAGGATCAGGACTTCTTCCAGTTCTACCGCACCTTGCAAGCCTACCGCAAAACCCTCTCGGAAAAAGACACCACGCTGGTCCTCTCCCCCGACAACGACTTCCTGAAATACCTCGAAAAAGGCAGCAGCGGCGGAAATAAATAAGGAAAAACCAGCACTTAAGACTGGTTAATCATTCTTTTCTCTAAATGCGCTATCCTGAACATAACCCCCGCGAAAACCGGGGAAAGGATACGCTATGAAAACACGCAAAGTATTAGCCACCCTGGGCAAATGGCACGCGGAAATCCGCGATGGCAATGTCGTATCCATTACCGGGGCCTTCGCCCCCCAGCACCGCGATGCCGCCAACGGCACGCTGCTATACCTGAACAAAAGCGAAATCATCAATGGCCGCCTGCACGCGGGCGACGAACCTATCCCCCGCAACCTTGCCTTCACCAAGGGCTTCTACGCCATTCGCCTGAATGGCAAAGACAACCTCGACAAATTCGTGGACTGGGCCGAAATCCATAACCTCCTGCCCGAAATTGAACAGCGCCAGATTTTAAGCCGCCTCGACGCCGCCGCGCGCAAAGCCCCCGCCTTCACGCCTTTGCGTGAAGAAGAAGGCCATGCGCTGGTGCAGAACCTGTCATGGCAAAGCATCGAACCGGGCAGCTATAGCGCTTCGGCCCGCAATCATGGCTACCTCGTTGCCGCAACCTCCGACGCCCGCACCGCCTTTCAGGCCGCCTTCCACCTTCACCAGCGCGACTATATTGACGATACCGCCTACGCCCGCCTGAACACCGAAATCAAATACTACGCCGCCAACCCCGACGCCGATATCGAGTACCGCATCGCCGTGCCCGACAGCCAGCTTCGCCGCTTCGAAACCGACTTCCCCGCAGCAGGCACCATGGAAAAGCCAAACTGGGCTACGCAAATGCACACCCGCGACAACGACCCCACATTCTCGCCTCCCAGAAAACCTAGGTAACCCCGCGAACACCCACTTGAGAACAGCGCCAAATGTGCTATACAGGCAGGCGAATCGCCTTTCCCTCCGGCACACATGCACACCACCACCTTAAGCAAAATACGCCTGCGCAGCGCCGTAAAATCGGACGCTCCCGCCATCCTTGCGCTCATCCGCAAACTCGCCGAATTTGAAAAACTCTCGCATGAAGTAAGTGCAACCGTCGAGGGGCTTGAAACCACCCTTTTCGGCACCAGATCCTATGCAGAGGTGCTACTGGCCGAAGATGAGGAGGGAACGATCGCAAGCTTTTGCCTGTTCTTCCACAACTACTCCACCTTCTTAGGCAAGCCCGGCATCTACATCGAAGACATCTATGTCCGCCCGGCCTTCCGTGGGCGCGGCATCGGCAAAACACTCTTTGCCGAAGTCGCAGGCCTCGCCCGCGAGCGCGGCTGTGGCCGCATCGAATGGTGGGTGCTGGACTGGAACGAAAGCGCCATCGAATTTTATACGTCAATGGGAGCCGCGCCCATGGGGGAATGGACCGTCTACCGCCTGACCGAAACCCAATTTGCAAAAATGTAAAAGGACACCTATGCGAACGATTGTAAAAAATACCCTGACCCTTGCTGCAGCTCTTGCCATCGCCGTGGCTTCTCCCGCATTCGCAGAGACGGTAACCCCCGCCAAGCCGCAAGCCTACGACACCCCCGCAAGCCTTGCCGACCTGGTAGACAAACTCTCCCCTGCGGTCGTAAACGTAAGCACCACCCAGAAAATGAAACCTCAGGCCAGCGCAGGCCAGGGGCCCTTCGGCGACCTGCCCGACACGCCCGAATTTGAACCCTTCCGCCAGTTCTTCGACCAGCTGAACCGCGGGCAGGGCGGCGGTGGCCCCAATGGCGGCGGGCGCGGCAATAATAACAACAACGACGACCGCGAAATGTACTCCCTCGGCTCCGGCTTCATTATTGACGCCACCGGCTTCATCATCACCAACAACCACGTGATTGACGCTGCCTCCGAAATCAACGTCACCCTGTCCGACAACACCAAATACAAAGCAACCCTCGTAGGCCGCGACAAAAAAACCGACCTCGCGCTGCTTAAAATTGATGTGAAGAAAGACCTGCCGTTTGTCACCCTCGGCGACTCCGACGCCATGCGCGTGGGCGACTGGGTAATCGCCATCGGCAACCCTTACGGCCTCGGCGGCTCGGTCACCCAGGGCATCATCTCCGCCCGCCAGCGCAGCATTAACGCAGGACCGTTTGACGACTTCCTGCAAACCGACGCCCCCATCAACCGCGGCAATTCCGGCGGGCCTTTGTTCAACATGAAAGGTGAAGTGATCGGCATCAACACCGCAATCTTCTCGCCTTCCGGCGGCTCCATCGGCATCGGCTTTGCAGTGCCCACCACGCTCGCCAAAACCGTCATCTCGCAGCTGAAAGAATCCGGCCACACCACCCGCGGCTGGCTGGGCGTAAAGATTCAGGAAGTCTCCGACGAGGCCGCCGAATCCATGGGCCTGCCCAAAGTCTCCGGCGCGCTGATTCTGGACGTAACCAAAGACAGCCCCGCCGACAAGGCAGGCATCAAAGCCGGTGACGTCATCACCAGCTTCGACGCCAAAGACATCACCGCCATGCGCTTCCTCCCGCGCATTGTGGCTGAAACCAAAATCGGCAAGAAGGTAGATGTCACCTACTTCCGTGCGGGCGCTTCCAAAACCACCCAGATCACGGTGGGCAAGCTGGATGAAAGCGAAGACGAAGCCGCCGACACCACCGCCGACACCGACAAGCCCAAAGACAAGGACATGCCGTCTGAAGTCGTGATGGGTATGCGTGTCACCCCGCTCACCACGCCCGTGCGCGACGCCCTGAACATTGATACCGATGTCGCAGGCGTTGCCATCGCTGACGTGGATCACGGCACGGAAGCTTCCAAGCGCGGCATCCGCCGTGGCGACGTGGTGGCCGACGTGAACGGCATGGTGGTCAAAGACGCCAAAGACCTGCAAAAGGCCTTTGCCGATGCGCGCACCAAAGGCCGCAAATTCGCCATGCTGAAGATCATCCGCCACAAGGAAACGGCGTATGTGACCCTGCCCACCGAAGAAGAAAAACCCGAAAAGAAACCCGAACCCAAAGCGGCCAAACCCGCACCCAGGCCCGAAAAGAAGTAAGTTTTTCGCCCCACAAAGCCCCGCCAGCACACCACTGGCGGGGATTTTTATTTGGCATTACAGAAGCTTAAATCAAAAAAACCATAACAAAACTGTCACACATTCCTTCCCCTCACGTGGTAAAATAAGCCTCAATAGTAAGGGAACAGGAACATGGCAGAATTCCGGGGTGGCAGCGCAGACGGCAATGGCAATGATGGCTGGAAGCCCCGGCCCAAATATGCAGCGCACATGCCCCAGATAAGGCTCACCCCCAGCGAAAACACGTTGCTGCTTGAACTAAACACCGTCGCCAGCCAATCCATCACAAAATATTACGCCCAGAAACCAACGCAAAGATATGAGGCGGCAGAAACCATTGCCCGTGAGCAACAGACCGTGCTGATGGCTGTGTCCGGCACCAGGGCGCAAGGCGCACCGCCACTGTCTGAAGTGCTGGCCAGGCATGGCATACAAACACTGCCCGTGCCCGACCTGAGCGCTCACCCGGTCTTAACGAGGGGAGAAACGGAACATACTGCGGTGGATGCAGCATCCCTGAACGCATTCCTGACCAGCGAACCCGTGGCGCAACTCACCCAAAACTATCTCAGCATGAGAAGAAAATAGGCGATAGGGCAAGCGCCAGCCGTGGCACCGATTTTTACCAGAAAGTATCTCCCATTCTCCCCCCCGATGCCCGCGCCCGCCTCATTGACCTTGTCGGATTAACCGAAACCGCGCTGGGCATCCAGCGCCCCACTTATCGCAGCGTCGGCCCCGGCAACGCTGGAACTCGCGCAGGCAGCACCAACCACCCCGCCGTCGCAAACCACGCCGACGGCGGCCGCACCGATTAAAAAAAATCCCCGCGCAGCCTAAGCTGGCGGGGATTTTCATACTCTCAAATATTAGCGCTCGATCTTGGTTCCCAGCATCACCTGCTGCACCCGGCCAAACGCCCGCTCACGCACATATTCGCCGTAAGCTTCACTACTGGAAATCGGGGAAACATCTTCAAACGAAGCCTCCGCCTGTTCATGCTCCATCGTATTTAGCAAATGCTGCGTCGGTGCCATACAACCATCCCATTGCTTAACATTCACCTATTATATCACTGCGCAAGCGCCCCAAAGATGACAAATCCGTGAATCCGCCCCAAAACGGGATACTGTTGTATTTTAACGGTTTAAGCCGCCCACTCGCTGCGCTTATACCCTTGGGTATAGAGTAAAGCCGACAAATCATTATACGCAATGCGCGCCGCCGCCTGCGCCCGCACCACCGGTTTGGCGTGGTACGCAACCCCCATGCCCGCAGCTAAAAGCATCGGCAAATCATTCGCCCCATCGCCCACCGCCAGCGCGTCAGATGCCGTGATTCCCAGCGTCTTGCACGTATCCTGCAACGTTTTCAGCTTCGCTTCCTTGCCCAAAATCGGCATATGCACCTTGCCCGTCAGCATCCCGTGCTGGATCTCCAGCACATTGGCAAAATCCTCCTGAAACCCCAACCCTTCGCTCACCCGGCTGGTAAAAAACGTGAACCCACCCGACACCAGCACCGCATGTGCGCCATGGGCACGCATCGTAGCCACCAATGCCTTCGCCCCCGGCATAAACTTCACCCGCTCGTCATAGCATTCCTGCAGCATCCGGTGCGGCAAATCGCGAAGCAGCGCCACGCGCTCAATCAGCGCTGTCTCAAAATTCAGCTCCCCGTTCATCGCGCGGTCCGTGATAATCGCCACTTCCGCTTTCTTGCCCACAAAATCGGCCA
>JAYULW010000063.1:0-9097 GCA_043763155.1 Alphaproteobacteria bacterium
AAGCGCGCGCGGGAACGTGGCATTCCAGTGATGAATTGCAGCACGGTGGGGTATGGCAGCCGCATTTTCCTGTTTACGCCGGATGGCATGAGCATGGAAGAATGCCTTGGGCTTTCGTATGAAGAGGCCGTGTTTTATGAAAAGAAGGCCTATGCGGGTGAGCTTACGCGTACTGAGCGGGTGAAGGTTGCGAGTTCGATTGCCATTGGGTTACTTCCGGAGCCGCCGTCTTATGCGCCTTCAGGCGCGGAAGCCGGGCATATTCAGGCGATTCGCAAACTGGTGATGGATAAGGGGACTGCACCGGGTGTGGGGGCGAGTTGCTGGCTGGCATGCAGCTTTGCGGCGAACCAGATTTTGTTCTACCTGCTGCGCAATTCCGAGATTAAACGCAATGTGGTGATGCCGCCCCCGGCGCCGGGGTATTTGTACCTCGATGTGGGCTTTATGAAGGCCAAAGTGTGCAAGGGGACATGGTTTAACCGGCAGCAAAGAAGGTTAAAAATTGCGATTATCAATGGGGTTGCACGCCGAATGGAGCAAAAAGCACAACGTGTTGCATAAATATTCGCTATATTTTTGAGCCGGATATGAAATTGGTAATATTTGCGTAAGATTTGATTCAAATTTTAATAATTATTTTTTAATACCTTACTGAGAGCATAGCGGAAACTTACAGAGGTTTCCCTTAATGGTTTACGCGAAAAAATTAAATACAAAAATCTGGATGGCGGCATTGTTATGCACATGCGCCTCAACTCCGGTTTATGCGTCGAACCCGGAACCGGATATTAATCCGTCTGACCTATTGAACCTCTCGCTTGAGCAGCTTTCCAATGTGGAAGTGACTTCGGTTTCCAAAAAACGTGAGAAGGCGAGCGAAGCGGCAGCGGCTATTTATGTAATTTCCAGCGACGACATCCGTCGTTCGGGCGCAACCAGCATTCCTGAATTGCTGCGCGGCGTTCCGGGCTTGAGCGTTGCACAGTCGGGCAGCCATTCATGGGCCATCAGCTCGCGCGGGTTTACGGGGCAGTTTGCGAATAAGCTACTGGTGCTGATTGACGGGCGCAGCGTATATACGCCGCTGTTTTCGGGTGTGTGGTGGGACGTGCAGGACACGCCCTTGCGCGATATTGACCGCATCGAAGTTATTCGCGGGCCGGGGGCGACGCTTTGGGGCGCAAACGCGGTGAACGGCGTTATCAACATCATCACCAAGGACGCCAAAGACACTAACGGCACGATGATTTCGCAGACCGTGGGCAACCAGGAAAATTCGCTTACCGACATGCGCTACGGCACGAAAATCAGCGACAATGCGAGTATGCGCCTGTACGCGAAATATGATGACCGCGACGAATTCAAAACCGCTGCCGGCTTTGGGGCAGGGGACAATTGGAACAAGGCGCAGAGCGGCTTCCGCATGGACGGCCATGACGGCACGGATATTTCTTACACGCTGCAGGGCGACGTATATACGTCCGGGCAGAGCTATGACATGAACATTCCGACACTGGGCACGCCACCCTTTACCAAGCGCGTGAAGAACCGCGACGAAGCGGACGGCGGCAACGTGCTGGCACGTATCAACAAGACCGAGTCGAAGGATGAAAACTGGTCGTTGCAGTTCTACTTCGATAATTCGCAGCGCCAGAACTTCATTTTCGATGACAACCGCAATACGCTGGATATTGACTTCCAGCATGCGTTCAAAGCAGGCGACCGCCACGAGCTGGTGTGGGGCACGGGCTACCGCCTTGTGGCCGACAATACCGTTGGCACGCCCTGGCTTAACATGCTACCTGCGGCGCGCACGGATAATTTGTTCAGCGCCTTTGCACAGGACAAGATCGGCCTGATCGGTGACGAGTTGTCGCTGACGGTGGGTTCTAAATTTGAACATAACAACTATACGGGCTTCCAGCTTCAGCCGAGCGCGCGCATGACGTGGCTGGTGGATGAAAAGCAGACGTTGTGGACCTCGGCATCGCACGCGGTGCGCACGCCGAACCGCTTCTCGGACAATGGCTCGCTGGTGCTGGGCACGCAGCAAATCGGTCCGGCGACATATGCTTATGTAGAAAGCGTGGGCAACCAGTCGGTGACGTCCGAATCGGTCAATGCGTTTGAACTTGGGTACCGTATCCAACCGATAAAGAAAGTTTCGGTGGATGTTTCGACCTTCTATAACCGTTATGGCAAGCTGCTTTCTAACAGCATTGGTACGCCGGTGGCTACGACCTATCCGGGGTATGGCACATATTTCGTGGTGCCGGTGACGCCGATCAACGGCAACTCGGCCACCTCGCATGGTGTTGAACTTTCTACCAAGTGGGACGTTACCCCGATTTGGAAACTTGATGCGACTTACACGTATCTGGATTTCAAGCGCCAACGCCCGGACCAGCTTGGCTTTACGGTGGCTTCGGCGGCACCCCCGCAACAAGCGAGCTTGAAATCGAGCCTGCTTTTGCCGCATAATGTAGAAATGGATAATGCGATTTACGCCATGGATAATCTTGCAAACCAACATATCCAAGGCTATATCCGTTTTGATACGCGGTTGGCGTGGATGGCGATGCCGAATATGGAGCTTTCACTCGTTGGGCAGAACCTGTTCGACAATAAGCATCCTGAGTTCCCGGGCTTTATTTACCAAAGTAATGCACAGGTTCCCCGCAGTGTGTACGGCAATGTTACTTGGAAGTTTTAATTTGTGCTTAGGCGAATATTTTCTCGTTGCTTAGTTACGCTACAGCTATGCGCATTCATTTGTGCACCGCAATATGCTATGGCGCAGGAAACCAAGGAATACCTCGTTAAGGCCGCTTTCATTTACAACTTCGTGAAGTTTGTGGAGTGGCCGGACGCGAAGGCTATTGGCCAACGTAATTCCATTGATATTTGCGTGATGGGGGAAAGCCCGCTTTCGGCGGCGTCCAGCGTGTTTAAGGCAGCGTCCACCGCGAAGCTTGCGCTTTCGCTGGTGCAGGAAAACGACGTGAAGGCGGCGATTGATCACTGCCATGTAGTGTTTATCAGCGCCAGCGAGGCTGCAAGGCTTGGCGGCATTCTGGCGGCTTTGAAGAGCAGCCCCGTTTTGACGGTGAGCGATATTGACGATTTTGCCGAAAAAGGCGGCATGATCGGCTTCGTGATGAGCGATAGCAAAATTAAGGTGGTGGTCAACACCAAATCGGCAACCACGGCGGGCTTACGCGTTGACGCGCAGCTGCTGGAAATTGCCCTTAAGGTGATTGACAGGTAGAAGCCATGCGCCTTCTCAAAAATTATTCCATCAAGTGGCGGCTTACCTTCCTTATTTTGATGGTGAGTTTCGTTTCGGTATTGATCACCACACTGGCGATCTCGATTATCGGGGTGTATTCGCTGCGGAGCAACCTGGTGAAGGACCTCGGCATCACGGCGTCTATCGTGGGCGACCGCAACACAGCAGCACTGCTCTTCAATGACGACAAGCAGGCCGAGACGAATTTAAACGTGTTCAGCGTGAACCCCGCCATTGTGCAGGCGTGTCTTTACAGCGAAAAGGGCGAGGTTTTTGCCCGCTATGTGAGCAAGCGTTATGAGTATGACGCCAAGTGCCCGGCGGACCACACCACCACTGAAGGAATTGAAAACCAGCGCATTAAAGTGATGCAGCCGGTGGTGAAAATGCAGGACACGATCGGGTATATTTACCTTGAGTCTACACAGGACCAGGTGGACCGCTACATTGAGCGCCAGATTACCATTGCGTTGCTGGTGTCTTCAGCGGCACTGTTTATCTCGTATTTGCTGGCGATTAATTTGCAGCGGGGGATTTCGCGGCCCATCCTGAATCTTTCGGATATTGCGCGGCAGGTTTCAAAAAGCCGGGACTACACCATACGCGCCACGCAGCTGGGCGACGCGGTGCTGGAAGCCAATAACGAGCTGGTGATCCTGACCGAATCGTTCAACGCCATGTTAACGGAAATTGGCGACCGCGAACAGCAACTGAAACAAAAGAACACTGAGCTTGAAAAAGCAAGGGACGTGGCCGAAAGCGCCAACCGGTCGAAGTCGCAGTTCCTCGCTAATATTTCGCACGAGTTGCGCACGCCGCTGAACGCGATTATCGGGTTCTCTTCGATTTTGATGAACCAATTGTTCGGTGCGCTGGGCGACCCCAAATATATGGAATACTCGAAGGACATCAACGAGTCGGGCGTGCATTTGCTGGATATTATCAATGACATCCTTGATCTTTCCAAAGCAGAAGCGGGCAAGCTGACGCTTACCTACGAAGAAGTGCATGTGGGTAAGAGCATCAGCAAGTGCGTGACGATTCTTTCCGAGCGTGCGCAGAAGGGCGGGGTGACGATTGCCACCAACGTGCCGAAGATGATGCCGGCACTGGTTGCCGACCGTTTGCGCTTTATCCAGATTCTTTTGAACATCATGTCGAACGCGGTGAAGTTTACCAACGAAGGCGGGCATGTGGACGTGGCGGTGCATACGCTGGATAATAAGGGCGAGGTGACGCATTTTGTGGTGACGGTGAAGGATAACGGCATCGGCATGTCGCAGATGGACATCGAAAAGGCCTTCCAGAGCTTTGGGCAGGTGGATAGCGGGCTGAACCGGAAATATGAGGGCACGGGCCTTGGCCTGCCGCTGACTAAGAAGCTGCTGGAGCTGCATCAGGGCGCGATTGAGATTGTGAGCGAGCTGGGCAGGGGCACGCAGGTGGTGCTTACATTCCCGGCGCTGCCGCCAGCGGGGCTTGATTACCAGCTATCCGACAGCTGATTAACGCTTTAAATCAAATTATTGCTATGACGGGACGCATTTAAATTAAATTTTAACATTTAGGCACTACATAATAGTGGTGTGAGATAAAACAGTAATTTCAAGAGGCCACCGTTGAAACAGATTTATACCGAATCCATTCTGCTGATCGAACGTCTTCACCGCCGTTTCCTCGATGTGATCAACACCGAGCTGGACCGCTTGAAAATTGACGACATCAACAACGTGCAGACGCTTATCCTGTATAACATTAGCAGCGAACAGCTCACTATTGGCGAACTTACCAACCGTGGCTATTATCTTGGCTCCAACGTTTCTTACAATGTGAAGAAGCTGGTGGAGAACGGCTACCTGCTGCAGGAACGCGCACCGCACGACAAGCGCTCCACGCGCATCAAGCTTTCGGACAAGGGTTTGGACCTTTGCAAGAAGGTGGACGAGCTGTACCAGCGCAATGTGGACATTGCGTCCAAGGAAATTACGGTGGATGACCTGAATATTCTCAATAAGACACTCGGCAAGCTGGAAAGCTTCTGGACCGGGTATATTAACAACATCTATAAAGTGAAGTAATAACAGCGCTTTAGTTATTTTTGAGGGGCCGCAAATAATTTTGCGGCCCCTTTGTTTTTAGGGGTGGCGTTTACTGAATCTTTAGCGGTTCAGGCTATCTTCTGTGTCGAGCGCAAATACGTTTTTTTGTATTTCTACGTTATCAGGAAGCAATGCTTCCGAAACAATCAACATCCTTGTTAGGCTGTCACCTCCCCCCGCACGGTTGCGGGGGGCAGGACTAAAACTCCCTTTTAATTTCACCATGCCTTGCTGCAAATAGCATTCTGCTGTGCTTCGCTGCTCACGCACGGACGTGCGCTGCGCTGCGATGCTCGCACAATACTATTTTCGCTGGCGGCCTGATGAAATTAAAAGGGAGTTTTACCCAAAAATATCTAACAGGTTTTGTAGGGATTTGCCTCTTGGGGATTCTAGGTGGGGGTCGGTGTTTAGGGTTAGGGTGGCGTCTTCGCGGGCTTGGTCTAGGAGGGTTTGGTGTTCTAGGATGTCCATGAAGATGAAGCGGGGGAGGCCGCTTTGGCGGGAGCCTAGGAGATCGCCGCCGCCACGGATTTTTAGGTCGGCTTCGGCGATGACGAAGCCGTCTTCGCTGTCGCGTAAGGTGGATAATCTTGTTTTGGCGATTTCGCCGGATTTGTCGGAGAATAATAATACGCAGGAGGATTGCTTGTCGCCGCGGCCTACGCGGCCACGGAGTTGGTGGAGTTGGGAGAGGCCGAAGCGTTCGGCTTTTTCGATGACGATGATGGTGGCGTCGCGCACGTCTACGCCGACTTCGACGACGGTGGTGGCGACGAGCAGGCGGGTTTCGCCGCTGTGGAAGCGGCGCATTTCGGCGTCGCGGGCGTCGGACTTCATGCGGCCATGGACGAGGCTTACTTTTTCGCCGAAGCGGGCTTTGAATTCGGTGAAGCGGAATTCGGCGGCGGCGATGTCGTGGTCGGGGGTGATTTGCAGTTCGCCCTCGGCGGCGTCGGCTTCTTCGATGAGGGGGCAGATCCAGTAAATCTTTTCGCCTTTGTCCAGCGCGGTGCTTAGGCGCTCCATGATTTCGCGGTAGCGCGAGAGGGGGATGAGGCGGGTGGTGATGGGAAGGCGCTCGGCGGGTTTTTCCTTCAGGGTGGAGCAATCCATGTCGCCATATAATGTCATGGTGAGGGAGCGGGGGATGGGGGTTGCGGTCATGTGCAGCAAATGGGGCGTGGTGCCTTTGCTGGTGAGGGCCTGACGCTGGGCGACGCCGAAGCGGTGCTGCTCGTCAATGACGATGAAAGCGAGGTTTTCAAACTCTACCTTGTCCTGAAACAGTGCGTGCGTGCCGATGATGATGTGGCTGTTGCCGTTTGCGATGCTTTCCAGCGCATCTTTGCGGGCTTTGCCTTTGATGCTGCCGGTGAGCAGGGTGACGGTCACGCCGAGCGGCTCCACTAATTTCCTGATGGTGTCGTAATGTTGCTGGGCGATGATTTCGGTGGGGACCATGAGGGCGGATTGGAGATTCTGCTCGGTGGCGCGCAGCATGGCGAGGAGTGCGACGATGGTTTTGCCGGAGCCGACATCGCCTTGCAGCAGGCGGCCCATGCGCTTGCCGGAGCGCATGTCGGCGGCGATTTCTTCGCTGACTTCGAGCTGGCCGTGCGTGAGTTTGAAGGGCAGGGCGGCGGTGAGGGCTTTGCTGAGTTTGCCGTTACCGGTGATGATGGTGCCTTGCTGCTTCTGACGGTTGCGGCGCAGCATGGCGAGGTGGAGCTGGCCTGCGAGCATTTCATCGTACGCTAAGCGCTGTCGCGGGAGGGAGAGGGGGCTTAGGGCGTCTTCGTCTTCGGGGTGGTGGGTTTTTTGCAGGGCTTGTTTGAAGCTGGGCCATTGGTGTTCGGCAACTAAATCTGCAGGAATCCATTCGGGGAGTTCGGGGATTTTTTGCAGGGCGGTATCAATATATTTGGCGATGCGGCGGGAGGTAAGGCCGACGGTGAGCGGATAAACGGCTTCGGGTTTCTGGATTTCTTCGAGCTTGTCGGGGGTGGTGATGATGTCGGGGTGCGACATCATGAGCTGGAAATCGAAACGCTCGGTGCGACCGCTGATGACGCGGATGCTGCCTTCGGGGAGTGCTTGTTTGATGTAATCGGTGTGGGCGTGGAAAAATATCAGCGTGATGTCGCCGCTGTCGTTGGAGCAGAGGACGCGATAGGGTTTGCCGCGAAGCTTGGGGGGCGTGTGGGCGTCTACCTTCACGGTGAAGGTGGCGATGAGGCCTTCGGGGGCTTCGTGCAGGGGGCAGGTGAAGCGACGGTCTATAATGCCAGTGGGAAGGTGGAAAAGCAGGTCGCGGACGCGGGGGGCGGTTTCGCCCCCCATGCTTATAGATTGCGCGGTGGCTGCGGGAAGCAGGCGGGTGAGATGGCGGGCGGTGGCCTCGCCCACGCCCTTGACGGCGCTTACGCTGGAAAAAAGGTAGAAGAGGGATTCATGCCGCATAACAGGAGTTTAGGAGGTTTTTTAGGAAATGCCAGCGGCTTCGTATTAATTCATTGTTAAGAAGCTGGGCGTAGGATTAAGGATTAGAGCAGGAGAAGTGCCATGTTAAGGGTGTTGAGTATAACGATTGTCGTTGTGTTCGGCCTGACGTCCGGGGCTTTTGCCGACGGCGGTAAAAAACCGCAGAGGCACCCGGTTGCGGCACCTTCGCCCGTGGATACGGGGATCAGCCCCAATAATGTGGGAACGATCGGGACTGCGCGCCCTAATCAGAATAATGGTGAGTTTGAAGGTGTGATGTTCCGCGGTGCGCCGAGCGCTGCCAGCGGTATTGACGCACCCGCGCTGCCACCGCAACAACAGCCGCCGCATAACCCGTTTGTGGGCGAGAACGGCTAAAACGAGACACCACTTATGTTCCTTATGGGGACATAAGACTAACGCAAGGCCCGGTGACCTTAGGTTTGCCGGGCCTTTTCATTTGCGCAAGATGGCTTGACCGGGTGGGCAAAGCATTCTACTTTAGATGCCTCAATACTTTGTTTTATCCTGCGTTTCATGAAAATCATCCTTCTCGATAACTACGACAGCTTTACCTATAACCTGCTTCATTACCTTGGCGACCTTGGCGCGGAAGTGGCGGTGTTTCGCAACGACAAGATCAGCGTGGCGGAATTGCTGGCGTATAAGCCGAACGGTATTGTGATTTCGCCGGGGCCGGGCACGCCGAAGCAATCAGGCATTTGCATTGAACTCATCCAGAAAGCTTCCGGCGTTGTGCCGATTTTTGGTGTGTGTTTGGGTTTGCAGGCGATTGGGGAAGCGTTTGGCGGGCAGGTGGTGCGCGCGCCGCAGCCGATGCACGGCAAGGTGAGCGAAATTTATCACGAAGGGCGCACGGTATTTGCGGGGCTTCCGGTTCCGTTTAAGGCCACACGCTACCACTCGCTGGTGGTGGAGCGCTCCAGCGTGCCGGAATGTTTGGAAGTGACGGCGATTACAGGTGATGACGGCTTGATCATGGGGCTTTCGCACAAGACGCATAATACGCATGCGGTGCAGTTCCATCCTGAGAGCATTGCTTCGGAGCATGGGCACGATATTCTTTCCAATTTCCTTAAGGGCATTTAGGTGCAGACAACCGACCACGCGATGCTGCCGATTTTAGCGGTGCTGGCCGACGGTAAGCCGGTGCCGTATGAGATGGCGTTGCGCGGTTTCCAGATGGTGCTGAACGGTGGGG
>JAYULW010000064.1:0-19402 GCA_043763155.1 Alphaproteobacteria bacterium
GGCGTCACCGCCCATGCATTCGCAGAAATCAAAGAGGCAAAAAAAGCAATACCGACAATGGTTTTCATGGCCTTACCCCTAAAATATGGAAGCATAATCGTTAACTACTTTACCAAAAATCCGCGCATCACTCAAGCGCCGTCGCAAAATGCCGGGAAAGCAGGGTTTCCTGAAAACGCTATCAATCTATGGGATGCTTGCTGGAAGATGGTAAGCCGCCACACACATGGCAAGCGCCGTGGAAGTGGTGACCCCTACGGGAATCGAACCCGTGTCCCCACCGTGAAAGGGTGGTGTCCTAACCGCTAGACGAAGGGGTCATGCCTACGAAAAGAGGCCGTACTATCTGTGAAACACCCCCCTTTAGTCAATAAAAAACTGGGACCTGCCTTAAGCAGTGGATAACCCTAGACAATATAATTAAATATCCTATACTTAAGAGGCCATTAAGAAAAAGTTAATGGTAATTAACTATAATAAAGGCAATACTCTCTGCCTGAACCATAAGGGACAAAACTGCCGTGGGCCTGCGCGATCTGTTCAAAAATTCCGCCGAAACAATGCGCGCCGCAGACGCAGGCGCAAAACTCGACGACATGGTGGCAAAGCCCTTCGGCTTCATCGCCAAACCCGCCGAAAGCGCCCAGACCCTTCTGGAAGTCGCTCAAGAAGCCGACAACCACGTGCTGCAAGACGGCGTGACCGACAGGATCAAAGGCAATAGCCAGCAAACCGCCGACCAGGTAAAAACCATGCTGCCCGAAGGCATGGCGCAGGAAGCCGTAACGCAAGCCCAGCAAATCATGGTGAGCGGCCTTGATAACGTTAAAGCGCTGGTGCGCAAAATGGGCCTCGATACCCTCATCGCCCAAACCGCCGAAGGCCTCGCCGGAGTCACCTCCGACCGCAAGCAATATGCCGACGGCGTGGCAGGCATGGAAAACACGCTGGATAAAGCGCCCGAAAAACTCCAGAAAATGGCCACCGAAATTGCAGGCCAGGCCGAAAGTGACCGCGCCCTGACTTAAGCCGGCGGCAACAGCTTCGCGCCCGGCGTTTTCGCAATAATATGATACAGATGCACCATGACCGCCACGCCCCAAAACGGCGCGAGCAGGTTCAGTAGCGGCACCGTGGCAAGCAAGGTCAGCACAATCCCCGCCGCCATCACCTCGCGCCCATGCGCCCTGCGCAGCGCCTCGGCCTCATACACGGGCATATGCCTGCGCGCTGCCATCACAAAATATTCCCGCCCCAGCAAATAGCCGTTCAGCAGGTAAAATAAAATCAGGTTCAACCCCGGCACGAGATACAACGGCAGCACGAGGATGTTGAGCGCCACCGCCTTCAGCGCAAAGCGCACATCATGCCAGAACTCGCCCCAGAATGGCGCTTCGTTGGCCGGTTGCGCGGTCGCATAATCATGCTGCTCGATCAGCCGCGTAATGCGCATATCGAAAAAACTTACAATCACAGGCATGATCGCCGGAAACATCATCCACGCCACAATCCCCGCCGCGATGCTGCCCAGCCACGGCAGCGCCCACGCATACATCTCGCTCGCATGCAGCGACAGCTGGTAGAAAAAGAAACTCAAGCCCGTCATAAAGCCGAACAGCACCCCGACCGACACCAGCACCGAAAGCACAAACACCTTCAGCATGCCCGGCGCAAACACCGAGCCAGCCGCGCGAAACATAGCCGAAACCAAAGCACCCATACTTACCTCGCTGAAAAAACCTGCCCCGACGCTTGCATCAAAGGGCTGGCACACTGCACAAATACATCCGTCACATCTTCGGGCGCAGGCAGCGTCCCCGCATCTTCCCCCGGATACGCTTTTGCGCGCATGCGCGTGGCCACTGCGCCGGGGTCCACAAGGTTTACGCGTAGGGCCGCGCCCACATTTTCCGCCGCATATAATTTCACCATGGCCTCCAAAGCGCCCTTGCTGACCGCATAAGCACCCCAATACGCCGCCGGGCGCTTGGTAACCCCGGAGGTCACAAACAGCGCCCTTGGGGCGTCTGAGCCCTTCAGCAGCGCATCAAAACACCGGATCAGCTGCCAGTTGGCCGTAAGGTTGGTTGCAATATTTTTCTGCCAGTCTTCCGGCGATACATGGGGAAGGGGGGTAAGGTCGGTAAGCACCCCGGCATTGCCCACCAGTATATCGAGCTTGCCAAAACGCTGCGCAACATTTGCCGCCAGCAGTTCGATCTTATCCAGCTCCATCAGGTTCAGCGGCACCAAAGTGGCCTGCCCGCCCGCCGCGCGTATGGCATCATCCGTGGCTTCAAGCCCCTTCACGTCACGCCCAACGGCAATCACGTGCGCGCCTTCTTGCGCAAACCGTGCAGCCACCGCCGCCCCAATACCTTTAGATGCGCCCGTCACCAGCGCGATGCGGCCCGAAAGCGCTGCCACTTACACCTCCGATAATTCGGAGAACAGGTCTTTCTGCCGCTCGTTTGCGCTGCTTTCGCCGTCGGTAAGCGAAATCGGGTAATCGCCTGAGAAGCACGCGTCGCAATATTGCGGCGCTGCGGCGTTCCTCGAAATACCACCCACTGCGCGGTACATGCCGTTCAGCGAAATGAACGCCAAACTATCCACGCCGATCAGCTGCGCCATTTCCAGTTCATTATAACGCGCCGCCAGCAAATGCTCTTTCGTCGGCGTGTCCACGCCGTAGAAACACGGGTTGGTCGTCGGCGGGCTGGCGATGCGCATATGCACTTCCTTCGCGCCCGCTTCGCGCACCATGTTCACAATCTTTTTCGACGTCGTGCCGCGCACGATGGAATCATCCACCAGAATCACCCGCTTGCCCTCAAGCATGGCGCGGTTGCCGTTATGCTTCAGCTTCACGCCCAGATGGCGCACATGGTCGGAAGGCTCAATGAACGTGCGGCCCACATAATGATTGCGGATAATGCCCAGCTCAAACGGAATGCGCGATTCCTTCGCGTAGCCCAACGCGCCCGGAATACCCGAATCCGGCACGGGAACTACAACATCCGCATCCACCGGCGCTTCCCGCGCCAGATGCGCGCCGATGCGCTGGCGCGCCTCATACACGTTGATACCTTCGCTCACCGAATCGGGACGGGAGAAATACACATATTCAAAAATGCAGAAACGCTTACTCACCTGCTTGAACGGCTTTACCGAGCGGATACCGCTGGGGTCAACAATCACCATTTCGCCCGGTTCCACATCGCGCACATACGTCGCGCCCACAATATCCAGCGCACAGGTTTCCGACGCGAAGATGATGGAATCATCGCCCAGCTTGCCCATGATGAGCGGGCGAACACCATACGGGTCGCGCACGCCAATCAGCTGGTCGTGGCTTAATACCACCAGCGAATACGCGCCCTCAACGCGCGAAAGCGCATCGAACAAACGGTCTTCCACCGAAGACTGCTTGGAAAGCGCCAGCAAATGCACAATCACTTCCGTGTCGGACGTAGACTGGAACAAACACCCGATATCAATAAGCTGCTTACGCAGCGTCATGGCGTTCGTCAGATTGCCGTTATGCGCAACCGCAAGGCCGCCAAAGCTGAACTCGCCATACAGCGGCTGCACGTTGCGAAGCAGCGTATCGCCCGTCGTGGAATAGCGCGTATGCCCACAGGCGATATGCCCCTTGAGCTTGTTCATGATGCTGGCATCGTTAAAATTATCGCCCACCAGCCCAAGCGCGCGGTGCGTGTAGAACATGCTGCCGTCGAAGCTTACAATGCCCGCCGCTTCCTGCCCGCGATGCTGCAAAGCGTGAAGGCCCAGCGCCGTATGCGCCGAAGCGTCCTGATGGCCGTAAATACCAAACACGCCGCATTCTTCATGTAACTTATCCTGGTCCAACGGGTGTTGGCTCAGATTCATGGCGTCGTTCATCGGCTAGGGCTCATTCCTTGGACTAAGCGGTCCATCTGCTGGTTTTCATTTTTGCTGTAGCCGGTCGTATCGGCGGCGCTGTCTTTGGGCAGCACGATAGGCTCATCGTCATCCGCAGGCTTCTTGCCTGCTTGCAATTCTTCGGTCGCTTTTTTCTGTAGCGTCGAAATTTCGCGCAAATACTGCGGCGCAACTTTCGCCAGCGCCAGCGCGCCCTTTTCAGCATAAGGCCGGGTCAGCGAAGTCTTGATCCAGCCGGGATATTCTTTTTCCGGCATCGCAATCGTGAGCATGAAAAAGCCCAGCGACACCAGCAAACCGCCACGCGCCACGCCAAAACCGAGGCCGAGCAAATTATCCAGCATGCCCACTTCCTTGCCGCTGCGCATGAATTTCAAAATGACCGCGTTGAAAATCGAAAACCCAATCAGCGCTGCGGTATAAATCGCAAGCGTGCCCACGCCGGTTGCCCCCACGGAGCTTTTGAAATAAGGTTTAAGCGTTACAGCCATGTCAGGGAAATAATACACCGTAACCAGCGCCGCCCCGATCCACGCCCCGAGCGAAAGCATCTCGCGCACAAAACCCCGGAAGAAGGCGAAAAGACAGGACAAAAGCATAATGCCGATGACCGCTGCGTCAAATAAATTTAGCTGTGTTTCAATCATGCTGGAAGCGCCTTCTTTTTGGCCGCAGCGCCGAACAACTCGCGGGCGAGCGTATGCACACTTTCTACAGGTTTTAACGAAAGCGTCAAACCTTTAAATGACGCCCCCGCCGAAGCCGGTTTAGGCAGGTAAGCAGCCTTAAATCCTAGTTTTTCCGATTCTTTAAGCCGGGCTTCCATCCGGCTGACGGCCCGAACCTCGCCCGATAAGCCAATTTCGCCGAACATCACCGACTGCGGGGGCAGGGGCTGGTCGTACAGCGCCGAAAGCAGCGCGGACGCCACCGCCATGTCCGCCGCAGGCTCCGCAATGCGAATACCGCCCGCCACGTTCAGATACACTTCCTTGTCCGAAAACTTTATGCCGCAGCGCGTTTCCAGCACCGCCAGAATCATGGCCAGCCGGTTGCTGTCCCACCCCACCACGGCCCGGCGAGGCGCACTCATATACGAAGGCGCCACCAGCGCCTGAATTTCCACCAGCAAAGGCCGCGTGCCTTCCATGCCCGCAAACACGCACGCGCCCGAAACCGCCTCCTCGCGGTTGGAAAGGAACAACGCCGAAGGATTCGCAATTTCCTTCAGCCCCGCCTCCTGCATCTCAAACACGCCAATCTCATCCGTGCCGCCGAAGCGGTTTTTCACCGCACGCAAAATGCGGAATTCATGCCCGCGTTCGCCTTCAAAATACAGCACCGTATCCACCATATGTTCCAGCACGCGGGGTCCCGCAATCTGCCCCTCCTTCGTCACATGCCCCACCAGAAACAGCGTAAGCCCGCGCTTCTTCGCTAATTTAATCAGCTCATGGCTTGCAGCCCTGACCTGCGAAACCGTGCCCGGCGCTGCGTCCAGATTATCCAGGTACATCGTCTGCACCGAATCAATAATAATCACATCCGGCGCCGCAGGCCCGTCCAGCGTCGCAATAATATCGCGCACCGACGTGGCCGACGCCAGCTGCACATTATCCGAAAGCAAGCCCAAACGCTTGGCGCGCAAAGACACCTGCGCCACCGATTCTTCGCCCGAAATATAGCTGCACACCACGCCCGCCTTGCCCAGCGCCACCACCGTTTGCAGCAGCAAAGTGGACTTGCCAATCCCCGGATCACCCGCAATCAAAATAGCGCTACCCGCAACCAACCCGCCGCCCAGCACCCGGTCCAGCTCATGGATGCGCGTCGAAACCCGCGCGGCATCCTTCGAGTCGTTATTCAGCGCCACCAGCTCAATTTTCTTGCCCTTGCCGGAGGTCAGCCCCTTGGGTGTCGTCTCCGTGCCCGCTTCTTCGGAAATGGTGTTCCATGCAAAACACGCGTCGCACTTGCCCGACCATTTGGTGTGAATGGCGCCGCAAGACTGGCACACGAAATGCGAACTGGGTTTGGCCAAAGCCGTTTTCCTGTAAGGAGTTTGCCTGAATATAGGCACCCCCACACCGAATCACAAGCCCGAAAGGTGATTTAAGCTTTGGGTTTGGGCGGCACTTTGCCGGGGCCTTCGCCTTGCGCGTCCTTGGCGATATGCCCCAATATCAGCCCCATGCCCATGGCCGCATGCTCCAGCAGCAAAAAATGCGTGGCCTCGTTCTTTTGCCCCATTTTTAAGAAGCTGCCCTTAGATTCGCCCATTGTTTTGGCAAGGGTGGCCATCACCTCTGGCAATGCCTGAAACCGCTGCATTGCCACCGCCTGTTCGGCAAAACCCATGGGCTTGTCGCTGCCAAGGTCAAGCGCCGCGCCCAGCACCAGCCGCACATTTTTAGCCAAGGCTTTCGCATTATTGCTTTCTACCCGCATGTCCGAGGTGACTTCCAGCTCCCCATCCCTCGCCAGCGTTTGCATGTAGCGCCGCAAATCCACTTCACCCATGCCTTCGGTGGCTTTATCCACCCGGTCATACAGCATGGCGGTAATATTTGTCATATCCATCAGGTCGCGCATCATGTGTTTGTTACAGTAGGTGCTGTCGCCGCTTTCAAGCAACGCCAGCGAATCTTCCTTCAGCTTCGCCACTACCCCACCCACTGGTTTCGCAATAACATCTTTGATTTTGCTGCGTATTTCGCTAACGTTCATAAATCTCGATTTACCGTAGGGTTTGCGCTAGTATCCGCGCTTATCTTACCCTTAAAGTGTTGTGCAAACGTAAATGTCCAAGTTCCTAGACTTCGTAGAATCCGAAATATTGCTGCTGGACGGTGCCATGGGCACCCAGATCCAAGGTGCTGACTTAAAAGTCGAAGAAGATTATTGGGGCCAGGAAAACTGCTCCGAAATCCTGAATCTTTCGCGCCCCGATTTCATCCGCAACGTGCATATGAAGTATCTGGCAGCTGGCTCCGACGCGGTGGAAACCAACACCTTCGGCGGCTCTATCCTGACGCTGGGCGAATTCGGCCTTGAAGATAAAACGCTGGAAATCAACAAGCGCGCCTGCGAACTCGCCCACGAAGCCATCGCCGAATTTGCCCATGATGGCCGCCCCCGTTTCGTGGTGGGCGCCATCGGGCCGGGCACCAAGCTCCCCAGCCTCGGCCATATCGGCTACGACGCGCTGGAAGAATCCTTCATCCTTCAGGCCGAAGGCCTCATTCAGGGCAAGGCCGACGCAATCCTGATCGAAACCGCGCAAGACCCCTTGCAGGTGAAATCCGCCGTGAACGCCAGCAAAATCGCCATGAAAAAACTGGGCGTAACCCTGCCCATCATGGTGCAGGTCACGGTTGAAACCACCGGAACCATGCTGGTCGGCGCCGACATCGCCGCCGCCTCCACCATCATTGAAGCCCTGGGCGTAGATGTCATGGGCCTGAATTGCGCCACCGGCCCGCAGGAAATGGCCGACCACGTCCGCTGGCTGTCGCAAAACTGGCCGCGCAAAATCTCCGTGCTGCCAAACGCTGGCCTGCCTGAAATGCACAAGGGCCACGTCCATTTCCCCCTCGGCCCCGAAGAAATGGCCAAGTGGCTGGAGCGCTTCTTGAAAGAAGACGGCATCAATATTATCGGCGGTTGCTGCGGCACCAACGAAACCCACATCAAAGCCATTGACGCCATGCTGCGCCAGCAAACCGGTGGCAAAGCCCGGCCTGCGCCCCACAAGCGCAGCTTCCACTGGGTGCCAAGCGTCGCCTCGCTTTTCACCCAAACCGAACTGCGGCAGGAAAACGCCATCATGGCCATCGGCGAACGCTGCAACGCCAACGGCTCTAAAAAATTCCGCGAAGCGCAGGAAAACGAAGACTGGGACACCTGCCTCGACATGGCCAAAGAGCAGGTGCGCGAAGGTTCCCACACCCTCGACATCTGCACCGCCTTCGTAGGCCGCGACGAAGTCAAAGACATGACCGCACTCATCACGGGCTTGCGCGGCAGCGTCACCGCTCCGCTGGTCATTGACTCCACCGAACTCATCGTGCTGGAAGCCGCATTAAAACTCTACGGCGGCAAGGCAATCATCAACTCCATCAACTTTGAAGACGGCGAAGGCCCCGCCCACAAACGCATGGAACTCGCCATGAAATACGGCGCAGCCGTCGTCGCCCTCACCATTGACGAAATCGGCATGGCCAAAGACGTGGACCGCAAGCTGGAAATCACCCACCGCCTCTATGATTTCTGCTGCAAAGGCTACGGCCTGCCGCCCAGCGATCTGCTCGTAGACCCGCTCACCTTCACCATCTGCACCGGCAACGAAGACGACCGCAAACTCGGCCTCTGGACGTTAGAGGCCATCGAGCGCATCAGCAAGGAGCTGCCCGACATCCAGATTATTTTAGGCCTGTCCAACATCTCCTTCGGCCTGAACCCCGAAGCCCGCCACGTGCTGAACTCCGTGTATCTCGACCACGCCCAAAAGCGCGGCCTGACCGGGGCCATCATCCATGTGTCAAAAATCGCGCCGCTGCACAAAATCCCCGCGCACGAAGTGCAGGCCGCCGAAGACCTGATTTTTGACCGCCGCTCCGGCCACATGGCAGCCGCTTAAATGTGGCGCAAGTTCTTCGCGGGCCTCGCCGTCTACCGCCAGCCGAAAATCCTCGCCATTTTAGCGCTCGGATTATTCTCCGGCCTGCCGCTGGCGCTTACCGCCAGCACGCTGGGCGCGTGGCTGACCGAAGCAGGCGTGGATAAAACCACCATCGGCTTATTTGCAGCCGTCGCCACCCCTTACGCACTTAAATTCCTCTGGTCCCCGCTGATTGACGGTACGCAATTTCCCATTCTTTCGCGCCTGTTTGGCCGCCGCTCCGGCTGGCTCATCGCAACCCAGATCATGCTGGCCGCAAGCATCAGCGCCCTCGCATTTTCCGACCCCGCCACCAACCCATGGGCCACCGCCATGTGCGCGCTTCTGGTCGCCATCGCATCGGCCAGCCAGGACATCGTAATTGATGCCTACCGCGTGGAAATCTTAAAACCCGAACAATACGGGGCAGGGGCCGCCGCCATCGTGCTGGGCTACCGCCTCGGCATGATCATCTCCGCTGCGGGCGCTTTGTATCTCGCCTCCATCATGAGCTGGCACATGACCTATCTCTGCATGGCCGCCCTCATGGGTGTGGGCATCCTCGTTGTCATCATCACCGGCGAACCCTCCGCGGGCGCAGACGCCCCCCCCGCCTACCATGGCAGCATCACCCAGTGGTTGCGCGACGCCGTCATCGCCCCCTTCGCCGATTTCATGACCCGCCAGCACTGGCTCGCCATTTTACTTTTCATCCTGCTCTACAAATTCGCCGACGCTTTCATGGGTGTCATGACCAACCCCTTCCTGCTCGAACTCGGCTTCCAGAAGCAGGAAATCGCAGCCGTCGTAAAGCTCTACGGCGTCATCGCAACCATCATCGGCAGCCTCATCGGCGGCTCCATGGTCTTCCGCATGGGCACCTCCAAAACCCTCTGGATCTGCGGCATCGCCCACATGCTGACCAATTTGATGTTCGTGGCACAAGCCCGCATGGGCGCGGATGTGCATTTCCTCGCGCTCAGCATCTCCATGGAAAACATCACCGGCGGCATGGGCACCACCGCCTTCGTGGCCTTCATGAGCAGCCTCACCCATGTGCGCTTTACCGCCACGCAATATGCACTTTTAAGTTCCTTCTCCGCCTTCGGCCGCACATGGCTTTCCACGCCCGCGGGCTGGTTCGCCGATCATCTCGGCTGGGAATCCTTCTTTACGCTGGCAACCTTCCTCGCCATCCCCGGCCTCATAACGCTCTGGTGGCTAAGCCGCCGCATCAACATGGAAAAACTGCGCGCCTAAGGCCAGCGTACTTCCGGCGGCATAGACATCAAAATCGCTTCCGTATTGCCGCCCGTCATCAGCCCGAACTTCGTGCCGCGGTCATACAGCAAATTAAACTCCACATACCGCCCCCGCTTCACCAATTGCTGTTCGCGTTGTTCGGCTGTCCATTTCGCAAACATATGTTTGCGTACCAGCGCAGGGTAAATATCGGCAAATGTTTTGCCCACCGATTGCGTAAACGCAAAATCCTTTTCCCAGTCGCCCGTATTCACATAATCATAAAAAATACCGCCCACGCCGCGCGCCTCGTTCCTGTGCTTCAGGAAAAAATACTCGTCGCACCATTGCTTGAACTTGCCGTAATATTCCGGGTTTGCCGCATCACAGGCCGCTTTCAGCGCCGCATGAAAATCCTGCGTGTCCGCATCATTGGGGATCATCGGCGTCAAATCCGTGCCACCGCCAAACCACTGCTTGCCGCTGCCCAGCACCAGCATGCGCGTGTTCATATGCACCGCAGGCACCAGCGGCGAGCGCATATGCGCCACCAGCGAAATCCCGCTCGCCCAGAAACGCGGATCCACATCCGCCCCCGGCACTTCCTTGCGCATCACATCGGAAAACTCGCCATGCACGGTGGAAATATTCACCCCCACCTTCTCAAAAACTCCCCCGCGCATGATGGACATCTCGCCGCCGCCGCCGCCTTCGCGGCTCCATGCTTTGCGCTCAAACCGGCCAGCCGCGTTGCCGGAATCCTCAATGGCTTCAAATTCAGCACAAATCTGGTCGCGTAAACTGCGGAACCACCCTTGCGCTGCTGTTTTCTGTGCCTCAATATCCATAGCTGCCTTCACGGAAAAAGTTTCACCTGCCGTAGCGCTTCACCCACCACCATACTGGCCGCCTGCACCAGGTTCAGCGAGCGGGCAGGGGGCACCACCGGAATCGTCACGCCCGCATCCACGCCCGCGCGCACATAGTCGGGTACGCCCGCCGACTCCTGCCCCAGTAGCAGGATATCGCCTTTTTGAAACGCGAAATCCACATAAGACTGCGTGGTTTTGGTGGTAAGCAGCACCAGCCGCCCGCCCGCATCCCTGCGAAACGCCTCCCACGAGGCATGGCGCACCACCCCCGCCTGCTCATAATAATCCATGGCCACCCGCCGCATGCGCTTGTCATCAAAGGGGAATCCGCACGGCTCGATGATATGCAGCGGCAGGCCCATGCAGGCCGCCAGCCGGATCATGCTCCCGACATTCTGGGCTATATCCGGTTGAAAAAGCGCAATTAACATGTTGTTAATGGGGGGTATGTTACAGTATGTGGCGAAAACGTAACAAAAAAGCAGTTTATGGCCAGCTAAAAATTTGGCAAAATTATAAATGACCTCTTTCCAGTAAATACAAGGCCTCCCATGCCCCTAGATCCCCGCTTCAACGCCTTCTACCTGCTAACAGGGGTGACATTCATGACCTTTGCCTCTGGCTTTGGCGTCTGCCTTTTCAACCTTGATACCGTGGGCGCATGCGTGGATGTGGCCAATAGCTGGGTGGGCGTGTTCAAGGCCATGGGCGACCACCTGATCGCCTGGGCGTTCGCATTGGCGGATGCGGCCTTCAGCACCAACCGCTAAGTACAAAAACCCCCTTATCACTTAATAAGATAGCTTATTTGCGTTTCTTAAGTTGAAACTTCGCGCAGTTTTGGTTAGAAACGGCTCAACATCTATTTATGTTGAGATATTTCATGAGCCCCAAATCCCCGAATAAGCCCACTACGCCAGCCGCTCACACTCCTGCTTCGCATGATGAGCCAACCCGCCGCGATTTCATGATGCTCACCGCAGCCACCCTCGCGGGTGTCGGCGCCGCATCGCTCGCATGGCCGTTCGTCAACAGCATGAACCCCGCCGCCGACGTGCTTGCGCTGTCTTCCATCGAGGTGGACCTAAGCCCCATCAAAGAAGGCCAGACCATTAAAGTGAAATGGCGCGGCGTGCCCGTCTTCATCCGCCACCGTACCGCAGGCGACATCGAAGAGTCCAAGGGCGTGGACATGAAAGAACTCAAAGACCCCGCCGCTGACGCCGACCGCGTGCAGAAGGGCCACGAGCAGTGGCTCATCATGGTGGGCGTTTGCACCCATCTGGGCTGCATTCCCCTGGGCGGCGAAGGTGAGTTCGGCGGCAAAGACAAAGGCGGCTGGTTCTGCCCCTGCCACGGCTCGCAGTACGACACCGCAGGCCGCATCCGCAAAGGCCCCGCGCCGCGCAACCTCGACGTGCCGCAATATTCTTTCCTCACCGACACCCGCATCAAGATCGGCTAAACCACATGAAACAAAAGACCCCGCCCGTTGGCAAGCAATCGGTAAAAGACTGGATCGAATACCGTCTTCCGGTGTTCTCCTTTTTGGATAACAGCCTCGGCAGCAACTACCCCGCGCCGCGCAACCTGAACTACTGGTGGAACTTCGGCTCCATCGCAGGTATTTGCCTCGTGATGCAGATCCTGACCGGCCTGTTCCTCGCCATGCACTACACCGCGCACGTCAACATGGCGTTCGATTCCGTCGAAGGCATCATGCGCAACGTGAACTACGGCTGGCTCCTGCGTTATGCGCATGCTGTTGGCGCATCCATGTTCTTCGTGGTCGTCTACATTCATATCTGCCGCGGCCTGTATTATGGCTCGTACAAAGCCCCCCGCGAAATCCTCTGGTGGCTCGGCCTCGTTATTTTCCTCCTCATGATGGCCACCGCCTTCATGGGCTATGTTCTGCCTTGGGGCCAGATGAGCTTCTGGGGCGCAACCGTAATCACCAACCTGTTCTCCGCCATTCCGGGCGTAGGCGAATATATCGTGCATTGGCTCTGGGGCGGTTTCTCTGTTGATAACCCCACCCTGAACCGCTTTTATGCGCTGCACTTCCTGCTGCCCTTCGTGATCGTGGGTGTGGTTATCCTGCACATCTGGGCGCTGCATGAAAATGGCTCCAACAATCCGCTGGGCATTGACGTCAAAACCCCGCAGGACACCATCCCCTTCCATCCGTACTATACCTATAAGGACGCATTCGGCCTCGGCGTGTTCTTCATGATTTTCGCGTGGTTCGTTTTCTTCTCCCCTAATTCGCTGGGCCACCCGGATAACTACATTCCCGCAAACCCGATGGTAACCCCGGCCCACATCGTGCCGGTATGGTACTTCCTGCCGTTCTACGCAATCCTGCGCTCGGTTCCCGACAAGCTGCTCGGCGTTATCGCCATGTTCTCGGCAATCCTCGTAATGTTTGCCCTGCCGTGGATTGAACGCTCCAAAGTGCGCAGCGGCTCCTTCCGCCCCGTTTTCCGCATCCTGTTCTGGCTCTTCGTTGTAGATACGTGCGTGCTGGGGTATGTGGGTTCCCAACCTCCTGAAGGCATCTTCATCCCGCTGGGCCGTTTCTGCACCGCATACTACTTCCTGCATTTCGTTCTGCTGTTCTTCGTCAGCGGCGCCAAGGAAAAAACCTTGCCCCTGCCCGAAAGCATCAGCAAAGCCGTGCTGAAATCCCAAGCCGCACACGCCCATCACTAGGATTCGACCATGAAAAAACTTTCCTTCCTCATCGCAACATCCCTCGTCAGCCTGTCTGTGGCTGGCGTCGCGTATGCCGAATCCGACCACAAGCACCCCAAGCAAATGCCATGGGCCTTCGACGGCATCTTCGGCCATGTGGATAAGCAAGCCGCGCAGCGCGGGTTCCAGATATATAAGGAAGTCTGCTCCGCCTGCCACAGCCTGAACCGCGTTGCCTTCCGCAACCTGACCCAGCTGGGCTTCTCCGAAGCCGAAGTAAAAGCGCTCGCCGCTGGCTACACCATCAAGGACGGCCCGAACGACGACGGCGACATGTTTGACCGCCCCGGCAAGCCCTCCGATTCCTTCGTGCCGCCCTTTGCGAATGAAAACGCCGCCCGCGCCTCCAACAACGGCGCAGCACCGCCAGACCTGAGCCTTATCATCAAAGCCCGCCACGACGGCGCGAACTATGTGTATTCGCTGCTCACCGGCTATGCCGCCGCACCCGCTGAAGTGCATCTCGCCACGGGCCAGTACTACAACCCCTACATCGCAGGCGACCGCCTCGCCATGCCCCCGCCGCTGAATTCCGAAGGCCAGGTAACCTATGAAGACGGCACCAAAGCCAGCGTAGACCAGATGGCAAGCGACGTGGTGAACTTCCTGCAATGGGCCGCCGAGCCTGAAATGGAAGCCCGCAAGCAGACCGGCCTGAAAGTATTAATGTATCTCGCTATTTTTACCGTGTTTATGTATATTGCGAAACGCAATCTATGGAAAAAACTGCACTAGTGGTAAAAATCCATTAAGTGCATGAACGTAAAACGGCATGGGGTGGGCAAAGCGTATCGGCAGCAACAACGGTCACCTGAGGATTATTAGCCTAAGGCCCGCGCGCGCTATTGCCTCGGCATGCTGTATCGCTGCCATTGTTTTTCCTGCACCGGCCAGTGCCTCGCGCTCCCATCACGGCGAGCGCGTTATCCCCAAATCCGAATACAAGCTCGGCCCCATCGTCTCCGACAATAAGCCGGTTACCTTTCAGGCCGACCAGATTGATTACGACCAGCAGCACAATGTGGTTTATGCCAGCGGCCACGTGGAAATCGTGCAGGAAGGCACCATCATTCTGGCCGACTCCATCATGTATGACCAGGACCGGAACCAAGTACAGGCCATGGGCCATGTCAGCATGATGGAACCTGCGGGCAACGTCTTCTTCGCTGATAACATGGCCCTGCAAGACGACATGAAGGCGGGCGTCATCCAGCAGTTCAAGGCCCGCCTGTCTGACGACTCGCTGTTTGTCGCCAGCGCCGCCCGGCAAATAGACGAAAACCACATCGAGCTGTACAAAGCCGCCTACACCCCCTGCAAATGCGACCAGAACATCAACGGCAACCCCAGCTGGGCCATTTACGCCGAGCACGCAACCGTTGATAAGGAAAAAGAAAAAGTCACCTACGAAAACGCCTACTTCACCGCGCTGGGCGTGCCCATCCTCTACACCCCGTATTTCTCGCACCCCACGCCCGGCTCTGAAAATCAGGCGGGCCTGCTCATGCCTGAGCTGGTGCAATCGCGCAATCTCGGCGTAGTTTACAAACAGCCCGTTTATTACTCCATCGCCCCCGACCGCGACGTCACCATCACCCCCATCATCACCTCCAAAGAGGGTCTGGTCATGGCGGGCAATTACCGCCAGCTCTTCGATAACGGCCTGCTCAAACTCGATGGCAGTATCACCAGCGCCGAAAACCGCGACGCGCTGGGCAACCACGACACCGGCCGCGAAATCCGTGGCCATTTCGATGGCAACGGCGCCTTCCAGATTAATGAAAATTACGACTGGGGCTTCAATGTGCGCCGCGCCTCCGACGAAACCTACCTGCGCCTTTATAATTTCAGCAACGATGCCTACCTGAATTCGCGCGTCTATGCCGAAGGCTTCAATTTCGTGCCCGATAGCAACCGCAACTACGCCTCCGTCGAAGGCCTGTCGTTCCAGGGCCTAACCAGCCAGGACGCCACTTCCCTGATCCCGGTAGTGGCACCACTGGCAAATTTCAGCTGGCAGTCCGACCCGCTGGACTATAACTCCCGCGTCACCTTCGAAGGCAACACCATGGCGCTCTTCCGCGACCGTGGCAGCGACTCGCGCAGGCTTTCAGGCACCGCGCGCGTCAACACCCCTTACGTCACCGACAGCGGCCAGATTTTCGATTTTGAAACCCAGCTCCGCACCGATATCTATGACGTTTCCGACGTGGTGCTGGCCAACGGCGCCAACTATAACGGCACCACAGGCCGCGTCATTCCGCAATTCTCCACCACCTGGCGCTACCCCTTCATCAATCATATGCAAGACGGCAGCGTGATGATTGAACCCATCACCAATTTCACGATCTCGCCCGGCGGCGGCAACCCCGCCCGCATCCCTAACGAAGACAGCCTGCTGCCTGATTTCACCGACGCCAACCTGTTCAGTTCCCAGCGCTTCGCAGGCTTTGACCGTGTGGAAAACGGCCCCCGCCTGAGCTACGGCCTGCGCGGCGAAGCCGAACTGATGAGCGATAAATACATAGATTTCCTCGTCGGCCAGCAATACCGCATCATCAACGACCCCAACTTCCCCATCGCCAACGACCTCACCAGCGACTTCTCCGACTATGTGGGCCGTGTAGGGCTCACCTACGCCCCGTTCAGCATCGCTTACCGCTTCCGCGTGGACAAAGACAATCTTTCCCCCAACCGCAGCGAAATCGAGCTGGGCTATAACCGCAAGCCCTTTACGCTGACAACTTCCTACCTGAACCTGAAAAACGACCCCGTGCTTTCCGACCGCGAAGTCATCACCGGCATCGGCACCGCCAATATTAATGAAAATTGGGGTCTGATCGCCAATGGCAGCCGCGACATCCTCCAGCGCCAGACAATTAACACTAGCGGCGGCGTTATCTATAAAAATGAATGCGTCAATATTACAACTATGGTAGGCAAAGATTACACTAACCTGCTTGATATTAAACCATCGCTGTCCTTCTGGTTCAGGGTGTCGTTAAAAAATCTGGATTAAGCCTATGACACCACCCAAACTCACTGCTGTTCTTCTCGCCACCTGCATGCTGGTATCGGCCGCCCCGCTAAGCTTCGCCGCAACCGAACTTGCCTCCATGTCCTCAGGCGATTCCGGCAAACCCGACATGTCCATCGCAGCCGTCGTTGGCGACGAAGCCATTTCGTCGTACGACGTAGCCAACCGCATCAAATTCATCGTGGCCACCGCCCGCATCTCCAACACACCCGACATGCTGAAGGTCATCCGCCCGCAGGTCCTCCGCTCATTGGTAGATGAAAAATTGCAGGTGCAGGAAGCCAAGAAAAACAAGATTGAAATCTCTTCGCAGGACGTAACCGAAGCCATCGCCGACATTGAAAAACAGCGCGGCATGCCGCCCGGCACCATCGGCCATATGCTCAGCTCCAGCGGTGTGCCGGAAGACGCCTTCCGCCAGCAAATCCGCGCGCAGCTCATGTGGAACAAATTCCTGATCCGCAAGGTGCGCCCCAATATCCATATCAGCGACGAAGAGCTGAGAATCGCTACCCGCAAATACTCCATGAACCCGCCCAAGAAAAAAGAAGCCCCTTCGGCGCCCATGGAATATAAAATCGCCGTGATCGCCATGCCCGTGGAAAAGCCCGGTCAGGAAGCAAGCGTGAAAGCGCTGGCCGCCAAGCTGGTGCAACAAATCCGCGCAGGCGCAAGCTTTGAAGAAGTCTCGCGCCAGTTCTCAAGCGTAGCCGCCAATAGCGGCGGTAAAATCGAAGCCTTCTGGGTGCGCCTCGGCCAGCTCGACCCCATCGTCGCCCAATCCATCAATGGCGCGCAGAAGGGCACCATCACCGACCCCATGCGCAATGCGCAAGGCTACACCGTCATCAAAGTATATGACACCCGCCCCATTCCCGGCGCAAAAGTGATAAAACCCGCAGCCGCCCCCCAAGAGGAAGAAGCTAAGGATACCGAGATCAAGCTCAAGGAAATCCTGCTGAAAATGAAGGCCGACACCCAAACGCCCGAAGCCGACGTGATGCTGCAAATTGGCGGCGAAGTGGCCAAAAACCCCGGCACCTGTGACGATACCACCGTGGCCAACATCGAAAACGCTTCCGACATGGATATCGAGGTGAAATTCAACACCTACATGCTTTCGGAAATGCAGCCCGCGCTCAAGGAACTCACCGATAACCTGAAGCAGGGCGAAATCTCCTCGCCCATGGCCACCTACGAAGGCATCCGCCTGTACATGCTCTGCGGCCGCAAAGCCACCGACACCAAGCTGGTGAACAAAGACGTGGTCTACGGCATGCTCATCCAGCAGAAAATGGATCTTGAGGCGCAAAAATACATGCGCAACCTGCGCCGCGAAACCTTTATTGATGTGAGGCAGCAGTAATGCGGTTGCGGCTTGCATTTGCACTGCTGTGCCTGCTGCCCGCCTCCGCCCATGCGGTCGAGGTGCGCAAAGGGCAGGGCACGCCCGCCCCCACCCAGCCCGTCACCAGCAATAACCTCGCCTCGCCCGTCTTCCAAAGCGATACGCGCAACCTTGAAGCCATTTTAGACAAAGAAGAAAACGCCCGCGTCACCCGCGATGCGGTGAAAACCAAAGCGCCCGCACCCGCCGCACCGCTGGTCACCGTGCCCGCCGCCGCGCCTGCCGAAACTGCCCCCGCGCCTGAAGAGCAAGGCCTGTTTGCCGCCATCGGCACCGCCATCCGCGTCTTCGCCATCCGCTGGCGCGACCTGATAGATGTGTTTTTCACCATGGTGCTCGCCTTCTACATGCGCAAGCTCTACACGCTGAGCCGCGACCAGCATAAAATCCTGTCGCACTCCATCCGCTCGGCGGAATACTCTGCCGCCGCCGCCAAACGCTCGGCCGATATTTGCGAATTACTGCTGAAATCCCAGGAAAAAGCCGACGAAGCCCAAGGCAAGCTAGACCTCTAGCCGCGCACCTTTACATAAGAACCGGGCGCATCTTCTATGGGCTTATATTTCGCGCTGCCCGGCTTACGTGCCGCCACCTGCCCACCCGTAAAGGGCTTGTTCCATTCCAGCCAGTTCGGCCACCATGAGCCGGGATTTTCCTTCGCGCCCTTCAGCCATTCATCGGGCGAGGCGGGCAGCTTGGGGTTGGTCCAGTAGCCGTATTTGACCTTGGAAGGCGAGTTCATCGCGCCTGCAATATGGCCCGAGCCCGCCAGCACGAATTTAGTGTCGCCCTTGTAAATCTGTGTGGCGCTATAGGTGGATTTCCACGGTGCAATATGGTCTTCGCGGGTGGAAATAATGTATGACGGCGTGGCGATAGTGCCGATCTTCACCGGCTCCCCGCCGATATTCAGCGCACCCGGCTGGATCAGCAGGTTCTTCTGGTACATGTTGCGCAAATAGAAGCTATGCATGGTTGCAGGCATGCGTGTGGAATCGGAATTCCAATACAAAAGATCGAACGGGAAGGGGTCTTTGCCCAGCAGGTAATTATTGATCACGAACGACCAGATCAGGTCGTTAGCGCGCAGCATATTGAAGGTTAGCGCCATTTCGCTGCCCTCCAGATAGCCCGTCTCCGACATCTTGGCCTCAAGCATTTTCAGCTGTTCTTCGTCAATGAATACAGAAAGTTCGCCCGATTCCGCAAAGTCTACCATGGTGGTCAGGTATGTCGCTGACTTCACCCGGTGCGCCTGCTTCTTGGCCTGCAGCCACGAAAGCGTGATCGAGGTAAGTGTACCGCCAAGGCAATAGCCGATGATGTTCACCGCTTCTTCGCCCGTAATGTCGGCCATCACATCTATGGCGGCCAGCGGGCCTTCGGTCATGTAATCGTCGAAGGATTTCTTGCTTAAATGCTCGTCCGGGTTCACCCACGACACCATGAACACCGTGTAGCCTTGCCCCACCAGCCAGTTCACCAGCGAGTTTTCCGGC
>JAYULW010000065.1:0-64220 GCA_043763155.1 Alphaproteobacteria bacterium
CACGTGAATACGGTCGGCTTCGTTCAGCGCGATGATAAAGACAGAAATGGGAAGGCGCTGCGACATGGTAAACGATTGACGTTGTTATGAAACAGGTTAAGGTTTGCACCAGATTCGGGCAATGTAAAGGCTAATCCATGCATATTGTGAATATCATGCTGAGTTCCGGCAGCGGCGGCATTGAGCAGGCCTTCCTTGATTATTGCGAGGGGCTTAAGGCGCGCGGCCATACGGTGACGCCCATTACCCTGCCCAAGGCCGATGTGAACAGCAAGCTCAAGAAAATGGGCCTGCGGCCCATGCATTTAAGCAATTGCGGCGAATGGGATTTGCTGGCGCGGTGGATTTTGAAGCGGATATTGCGGCAGTTGAAGCCGGATATTATCCTTGCGCAGACCAACCGGGCGTTTGCGCTGGCGCATAAGGGCGCGCGCGGGTTGTGCCCGATTGTGGGGATTGCGCATAATTACAACAAACGCGCCAGCCGCTATGTGGCGGCGGATGCGGTGTTTGCGACCACGCATGACCTGATCCAGTTTGTGATGGCGCAGAATGTGGATGAGGCGCGGATTTTTCATATTCCGAACATGGTGCGCTGTGAGGCGCTTCCGGTACGGCAAGCGGCGAAGCCTGTGCCGCTTATCGGGTCCATGGGGCGGCTGGTGGAGAAGAAGGGTTTTGATGTTTTCATTGATGCGCTGCAGATTCTGAAACAAAAGGGGCATTTGTTTAAGGCAGTGCTGGGTGGCACGGGCATTGAGCTGAAGGCGCTGAAAAAGCGCGCTCATGATGCGGGCCTGAAGGATGTGCTGACGTTTTTGAACTGGGTGGATGATAAGAAAGCGTTCTACACGGGGCTGGATATGTTTGTGCTGCCTTCGCACCATGAGCCGTTTGGCATTGTGCTGCTGGAGGCGTTTACGTATGGCACACCGGTGGTTTCGACGGATTCGGAAGGACCGAAGGATATTATCACGCCGAATTTTGATGCGCTTCTGGTGCATAAGAACAGCGCGAAGGAGTTGGCCGATGCGATGGAGGCTTTGCTGAAAGACCCGGACATGGCGGCGAGGCTTGCCACCAATGGATTTGTGAAAGCGAAGACGCAATATTCCATTGAGGGCGTGAGCGAGCGCATTGAGCTTGCGGCCGCGCAGATTTGCCTGCGCTGGGCAGCCTAGGCTGCTTTTAATTGTAAGGATGCGAGGATGGCATCGGCTGCGGCTTTGGGGTCGGCGGCTTCGGTGATGGGGCGGCCAATCACCAGATAATCCGCGCCGAGGTCGAGCGCTTCACGCGGGGTCATGGTGCGTTTCTGGTCGCCTGCGGCGGAGCCTTCGGGGCGGATGCCGGGCACGATTAATTTGAAATCCGCGCCGCAATGTTCGCGCAGCATGGCAATTTCCATTGGGGAACACACCACACCATCCAGCCCGGTTTGCTGGGCGAGGTCGGCGAGCTGGCGCACCTGGTCGGACAGCGACTGGTCAACGCCGATAGCGGAGAGATCATGCTGGTCGAGGCTGGTGAGCATGGTTACTCCCACCACCATGGGGCGGGCTTTGCCGGTGGTTGCGGCGACTTCCATGGAGGCGTCAATGGCTGCGCGCAGCATGGCGCGGCCGCCTTGGGTGTGGACGGTCATCATGAAGGTATCAATACCTGCGGTGGCGCGGATGGCGCCTGCGACGGTGTTGGGGATGTCATGAAATTTCAAATCGAGGAAAATGGGGGATTTGGGGCTGGTGACTTCGCGCACGCCGATTGCACCGTTGGCGGTGAAAAATTCAAGGCCGAGTTTAATTGCGCCCACGCTTCCGGCGAGGGAGTGCGCGAGGTCGCGCGCTTGTTCCACGTCGGTGGTGTCCAGCGCGCAGATGATGGGGTTGTGGTGGAGCATGCTAGTATTCCAGCGAGAATACGGTGTCGCCGCCGACCACGGTGCGGATGGCACGGCCTTTGACGGGCCAGTCATCGAACGGGGAGTTCAGGGATTTGCTCACAAACTGCTTGGGGTCGAGGACCCATTCGACGGTGAGGTCAATGAGGGTGAGGTCGGCGCGCGCGCCTTTTTTCAGGCGGCCTGCTTTTTCGTTGATCACGTCGGCGGCTTTGTAGGTCATGGCGGCCATGACGTCGCGCAGGGGCATGATGCCTTTGTGGTATAGCGCTAGGGAGAGAGGCAACATGGTTTCGAGGCCCACGATGCCCATGGCGGCGCTGGCGAGGGGCACGCGCTTGCTTTCCTGATCGTGGGGGGCGTGGTCGGTGGCGATGGCGTCAATGGTGCCATCTTTCAGGCCTTCGATAACGGCGAGGCGGTCTTTTTCGGCGCGAAGGGGCGGGTTCATTTTGCTGAAGGTGCGGTAGTCCATCACGGCTTCATCGGTGAGGGTGAAGTGGTGTGGGGCGGCTTCGGCGGTGACGCGCAGGCCCTTCTTTTTGGCGCGGCGAACGGCGTCAATGGCCTCAGCGGTGGAGATGTGGAGGACGTGGTAGCGGCCCCCGGTGAGTTCGGTGAGGACGATGTCGCGCTCTACGATGACGGCTTCGGCGGCGTTGGGCGCACCAGCCACGCCCAGATGTGCGGACACTTTGCCTTCGTTCATGCATGCGCCGCAGGAGAGGTTCAGGTCCTCGGCGTGTTGGGCCACGGGGATGCCGAATTCCTTGGAATAAGCGAGTGCTTTACGCATTACGCCTGCGTTCATGACGGGCAGGCCGTCGTCGGTGAAGCCTACTGCGCCAGCTTCGCGGAGCAGGCCCATTTCGGTGATTTCCTGACCCTTCATGCCTTTGCTGATGCAGGCATAGGGGCGGACATTGACGAAAGAGGTTTCGCGCGCGCGGCGGTAAATGTAGGCGACCACGGAAATATCATCAATCACGGGCTTGGTGTTTGGCATGCAGGCAACGGTGGTGACACCACCTGCTGCGGAGGACTTACTGCCGGTGTGGATGGTTTCTTTGTATTCCTGGCCGGGTTCGCGGAAATGCACCTGAATGTCGAGCAGGCCGGGGGAAAGGATGTGGCCTTTGCAATCTACCACTTCTGCGCCTTCGGGGATGCCGCCGTTGAAAATAGCGGGGCCGAAATCGGCGATCTGGTCGCCAATCGTGAGCAGGCCGCCCTTCTGGTCAATGCCGGATTCGGGGTCGAACAAGCGGGCGTTGATGTAGGCCACCTTTTTGTTGGTGTCGTTTTTCCAGCTTGGCAGGGCGAAGGTTTGTTTCGGGGTCATGACTCGTCTCAGGGTTTAGAGGTAATGGGCACGTAGATTGCCAGGCGGCGGTTATTGAGGGAGTCCAGCGCGTAGCCCTCAGGGTAATCCATGTATTTTACCATCCGGTAATACATATTCAGGTTCGGCAGGTTATAATGGATGTTCTTGCCGGGGATGATAACACCGAATTTCTGTTGTGCAATGGCCGTTTCCAGCTCTTTTCCGAGTTTTACTTTAAGCCCTGTATCCGGCCCCAGATTGGCGCGGAACAGGTCGTAGGCGGCCATGCCATAAGAGTAGGTTTTTTTGCCCACGCGCTCGGAGATAAACTGGATGTCGGGCATGAAGGCATCGCCCTTATAAGTGCCGATTTCAGCGAGAAAAGCATCGGCGGCGGCAGCGGATTTGGGGCTGGGAGCCAGCGGCAGGGGGTCATAAATCAGGCTGATGAGCTGGGCGAAGATGAGTAGGCCCGAAGCAATGGCAAGGCGGGGCTTTTGCCGGAGCTGGTCTGCAAAGCCCAAACCCGCTACCAGCGCGAGGATGGCATGCATGGGCATGAGGTTGTTGTAATAGCCGTAGCGGTGCAGGCGGGCGGAGTAGCATACGGTGATGGCCGTGAGCGCGAGGACGCCGTAAAAGATGGCTTTTTTGCGGTCCGTTACACACCAGAAACCTACTGCGATCAGGGCAGCGCCCAGCACGTAGCCTTGCAGGCGCAGCAAATCATCGCGCCAGAAAGCAAAATAGACCAGCGGATCGGTGTTGTGGTTCATCGGGATTTTCATGGTGTAAAACCAGAACCAGCCGCCGGTGGTAAGCTGGTACAGGGTGATGGTGACCAGCAGCGAGATTGCTGCGGCGGCACTGGCGGTGAGGCCGAAGCGGCGGTTCAGGAATATGGCGGCGCATAGCGGCGGGATGAGCAGGCCGAGGCTGGTTTGCTTGGCGTAGAAGGCGGCGCAGGCAAGCAGCCCTGCCCGGATGGCAGTTTTTTTGCCTTCGCCGAAGCGCAGCAAATACAGGGCGGCGACGCTTAGGAAAAGCGCAAGGCTATCCACACGGGCGATGTCGAACCAGCGGCCACTGAGGCGGTAGGTGGCAAATAGCAGGCCCGTGGTGAGCAGGCCGCACTGCCAGTTGCCCCCTTCCCTTCGCACCCATTGGAAGAATACAGCGGCAACGCCGAAAATGGAGAGGGTGGAAACCAGCCTTCCGGCGATGAAATCCATGCCGGTGAACCATGAGGCGACGACGGAGAAATAATAAAATAACGGGGTGTAGAGGAGCGAGACATATTCAAGCGTGGGGGCGGCGTAGATGGCGTGGCCTTCGCGGGCGCGGCGCACGATGTCCATGCTCTGGCCCTCGATCCATTCCAGCTGGAAGGGGTAGGACATGGAGTAGAGCGCGACATAGGTAAAAGCGAGGAGGAACCATGCGCCAAGCGCAGCGCAGACTGCTTCGAGAATACGGTTGGATGTTTGCGCCTGAGGCGACATCCGAGGCGTCATCCTTGCGAGGCCAGCAGCTCCAGCACGGCCTGGCGCACGGCCACGCCCATTTCCACCTGTTGCAGGATCACGCTGCGGTTTAAGTCGTCGGCCAGCTTGCTGTCAATTTCCACACCGCGGTTGATAGGGCCGGGATGCATGATGAGCGCGTCGGGCTTGGCGAAGCTGAGTTTTTCCTCGTCGAGGCCGTAATAGTGGAAATATTCGCGCACGGAGGGGATGAAATTGCCTTCCATGCGCTCCAGCTGCAGGCGCAGCATCATGATGATGTCGCAATCCTTCAGGCCTTTGCGCATGTCGTAAAACGTTTCAACGCCGAAGGATTCCGGGCAGGCGGGCATGAGGGTGGGCGGCGCGATGATGCGCACTTTGGCACCCAGCAGGTTCAGGAGCTTGATGTTCGAGCGCGCCACGCGGCTGTGCAGGATGTCGCCGCAGATGGCAACGTTCAGGCCTTTGATGCGGCCTTTGCCCTGCATGATGGTAAGGGCGTCGAGCAATGCTTGCGTGGGGTGTTCGTGGCAACCGTCGCCGGCATTGATCACGGAGCATTCAACTTTGCGGGCCAGCAGATGCGGCGCGCCGGACTCAGGGTGGCGCACGGCGATGAAATCAGGGTGCATGGCGTTTAGCGTCATGGCGGTATCAATCAGCGTTTCGCCTTTTTTAACCGACGAGGCGCTGGCCGACATGTTGATCACGTCGGCGCCGAGGCGCTTTCCGGCCAGCTCGAAGCTGGTGCGGGTGCGGGTGGAATTTTCGAAAAACAGGTTGATGAGCGTGCGGCCTTTTAAGATGGCGTGCTTTTTATCCGGCTCACGGTTTTTTTCGATATAATATTTGGAGCGTTCGAGGATGTGGTACACATCGTCGGGCGAGAGGCCGTCAATGCTCAGCAAATGGGGGTGGCTGAAGGATTGGGTGGGCGTAACCGCGGGTGTCACTGAGGGGGTCGTGTTCATGGGGGCTACCATAAACACAGAATTAATTTTGCGCAATTAGTACTTTACTGGTACAAAAAAACTTGTAGTGCACCGCTTGAGGGGAAAAATTGATTTATGCGTATAAAATTGCTGTTTATTTCCACGGCCCTTATCTCTTTAAGCCTGCTGGGCTGCTCCGGGGGCGCAGGCCCTGTGGACTCCAAACAGTTCCTTAGCACCCTTGACGGGCCGAAGGTTACCAGCGTGAACGAAGCCCTTTTGCAGTCGGCAACGCAGGCCGAGGCGCAGGGTAACTTTAAGGTAGCCGCCCAAGCCTACGAACAGGTGCTGGAAAAAGAACCGGACAATACCGGGGTGATGCTTTCGCTGGGCGATAGTTACCGCCGCGACGCGCAAACGCCTAAAGCCATTGCGGTGTATGACGCGCTGCTGGCAAAAGATCCGAAAAATGTGGGCGCGAAGGAAGGCAAAGGCCTGGCCCTTATCGCCAGTGGCGATTTCGATACGCCTGCGGTGTTGTTTGACGAGGTGATGCAGGTGGATGCGAAGCGCTGGAAAACGCTGAACGCGCTGGGCATTTTGTTTACCACCCGCAACATGCAGCCCGAAGCGCAGCAATATTTCAACGAGGCGCTGCAGTACCACCCCAATTCCGCCTCGATCCTGAATAACCTGGGCCTGAGCCAGGCGCTGGAACGCAAGTTCGATAATTCCGTGGGCACGCTGAGCAAGGCGTCGGGCTTTGCGGCGAACGGCTCGGTGGAGCGCAAGCGTATTGACCTGAACACCGCGCTGGTGCTGGCAAGCGCGGGCAAGGTGGATGATGCGAAAGGCATTGCCGAGCAGTATTTGTCGGGCGCGGAGCTGGATAATAATCTGGGCCTGTATGCGCATCTCGCCAAGGACGATAAAATGGCCAAGGCCTATTTGAACAAGGCGCTTTCAGACAGCAAAGTGTATTACGCGAAAGCATGGGACAATCTGGAAGACCTGAACAAGCAGGCTCCTTCGGAAGATGCAAAACCAGAGCCTGCGAAAAAAGCACCCGCCGAGAAAAAAACGGTGAAGGACAAGCAAAGCGCCCTGCCCGCCCCGGCTGCGCCGCAAGCGGCGCTTGCGCCTTCGGCTGGCCCATCGCCTGATGCAGTTCCGGCGGCAAGCCTTGCGGATGCGCCGCCCGCGCCTCCGCCGCCCCGCCACTAAGCATGCCCGCCCCTTCTCCTTCGGCTGGCGTATTTTTTGCGCAAGCCTTTGAGCGCCAGTGCCGCGATGCGCTTTCGCGCAAGCTTGCGGCCGTCAGCAGTTTCAAGAAAGCACTCGCAGGCATCACCAATGTTTCCGACGCGCAAGCCAAGGGCTATGCGCCTAGCGAAGCGCAGATTGCAGCCATTGCCTCCAGCATCGAAATGGCGGCCAATAGCTGTTATGCGTCGGCGGGGTTTTGTGGGCTTTCGGGCGAAAAGGCCGCGCAGACTTTAGTGCAGAGCCTGCACACGCATGTCAGTCAGATGAATGACCAATGGCGCACCAGCGGTCAGTTCGCGTTCAGCGCGGATGATTTGAGCGATATGATGGATGAAGCACGCGGTATGATCGCAGCCAAACATAGCGATTTAGCCTAGGCTTTCAGGAAATCTTTTCCGGCGGTGGCGAGCAGCTCTTCACCGGCGGCAATGCCTATGGATTCGGCGTCGGTGCTGGCGCCTTCTTTTGCAATTTCGTGGTAGCTGGAACCGTCGGGGCGGATGATGAGGCCGCGGAAGGTGAGCTGGTTTCCGTCTACGGTTGCAAAGCCTGCAATCGGCGTGCGGCAGGAGCCATCGAGCGCTTGCAGGAAGGCGCGTTCGCACATTACGGCGGTTTCGGTGGCGATGTGGGCGATGGGCGACAGGGCTTCCAGCACATCCTCGTCATTTTCGCGGCACTCGATGCCGACGGCACCCTGGGCCACGGCGGGCAGGAAATCTTCGAGCGCCAGCGGGTGGCCGGACACGTCCCAGATGCTTAAGCGGTTCAGGCCTGCCATGGCCAGCATGGTTGCATCCACTACGCCTGCGTCGAGCTTGGCGAGGCGGGTTTGCACATTGCCGCGAAAGGGCACGATGTTGAGGTCGGGGCGCTGCATCAGGGCTTGGGCGGCGCGGCGCAAGGATGAGGTGCCGAAGGTTGCGCCCTTGGGCAGGTCGGCAAGTGTGCGGATGCCTTTGCCCAGCAGCATGTCGCGGGGGTCTTCGCGTTCCAGCATGGCGCCGATGGTCAGGCCGTCGGGCAGCACGGTTTGCATGTCTTTCATGGAATGCACGGCGATATCAATTTCATTCGCCAGCAAAGCTTCTTCTAATTCCTTGGTAAACAGGCCTTTTCCGCCCACGTCGGACAGCGGGCGGTCGAGAAATTTATCGCCGCTGGTTTGCATGGGCACGATTTCGATGGCAAGGCCAGGCCAGCTTTCGGCCAGAGCATCGGAAACCAATTGCGCCTGGGCCAGCGCCAGTGCGCTTTTCCTTGTACCGATACGGATTTTTGATAGGTTGAGCATCGCTTATAATTAATCCATTCCGTGTAAACAGGCAATGCGTATCCTTGGTATTGAGACAAGTTGTGATGAAACCGCCGCGGCGGTAGTGACGGATACGCGCGCGTTGCTTTCCAACGTGGTGCTGTCGCAGGTGGCGGAGCATTTGCCGTATGGCGGTGTGGTGCCCGAAATTGCGGCGCGGGCGCATCTGGACCATGTGGAGCATGTGGTGGCGAAGGCCATGGCGGATGCGAAGATGGAGTTTGCAGATCTGGATGCGGTGGCCGTGACCGGCGGGCCGGGCCTGATTGGCGGGGTGATTGTGGGGGTGATGACGGCCAAGGCGATTGCGTCGGTGCATCACAAGCCGCTGGTTGCGGTGAATCATCTGGAAGGGCATGCGCTGACGGTGCGCCTGACGCATGATGTGCCCTTCCCTTTCCTGCTGCTGCTGGTTTCGGGCGGGCATTGCCAGTTTCTTATCGTGCGCGGCGTGGGGCAGTATGAGCGCCTTGGCGGCACGGTGGACGATGCGCTGGGCGAAGCGTTTGACAAAACCGCGAAGATGCTGGGGATGGATTATCCCGGTGGGCCTGCTGTTGAAATAGCTGCGCGGGCGGGCAACCCCAAGGCGTATACATTCCCCGTGCCGATGAAGGGGCGCGAAGGGTGTGATTTTTCCTTTTCCGGGCTTAAGACTGCGGTGCGGTTGAAGGCGCAGGAGATTGGCGCGCTATCGGAAAAGCATATCAATGATATTTGCGCGTCGTTCCAGCATAGCGCGGGCGAGAGCGTGTGTGACCGGACGGAGCATGCGATGCAGATTTTCCGTAAGGCATTTCCGGCGGGCGGGCATTTTGTGCTGGCGGGCGGGGTTGCGGCAAACCAGTATTTACGCGGGCGGCTGGAAAAATTATGCGGGCAGTTTGCACTGCCGCTGGTGGCACCACCCATTGCGCTTTGCACGGATAACGCAGCCATGATCGCATGGGCGGGGTTGGAGCGGTTCCGGCTGGGGATGGTGGACGGCATGGGGTTTGAGCCGCGCGCGCGCTGGCCGCTGGCTGCGGCTTAGTCGGCGGCGAAGCCATTATCACGCAGGATTTTGCGGGCGGTTGAGCCTTTCAGGTATTCAATGAATTTGCGGGCTTCGGACATGTTTTCACCGGCGATGGCTACTGCGTAATATTCAATCGGATGGTGGGAATTTTCGGGCAGCAGGTCAATCACGCGCACGCCGTCGCGGCTGATGGTGCTGGAGTAGAAGAAAATGCCGTAGGCATGTTGCTTCCTCACCATGTCGAACATCTGGTCAAGGTTTTTGATGTAGAGGGTGTGTTCTTCGAGGTCGCCGGCCACATCCAGCGAGCGTAGCGCTTCCTTGCCGTACACGCCTTCCATCAGGGTTTCGGGGTTGCCCATGACGAAGAGTTGTTCGCCTTCCATTTGCTGGATCAGCGGCACAGTGGGGAAGCCGTTCTGGATGCGGGCGGTGATGGGGCTATCAACAGGGCCGACGAGGGCCATGCGGTTTTTGGCGACGGTAGTTTGCGAGTTTACGTCCAGCAGGCCCTGTGTTTTCAGCTGGTCAATCCAGTTTTGGCGCGGGGTGATAAGCACGTCGGCGCTGCCGCCTTCGGTGATTTCATGCTCTTGCTCGGTGCTGCTGGTGAATGCGGTGTTGGCCACGGTGGATTGGTCGCGGGAATAGTTGCGCGCGATTTCGGCGATGGCGGCACCCATGGTGGGGTCGGCAAGCACCGTTACGGAAGGCAACGCATAAGCGGCCCTTGCAAAGCCAAGGGCGAATACCAGTGCTAGAATACTATTGCGAAGCGGCATGTTGGATTTGCTCGAAACGGCGGATATTATCATCGGAAAGCTGAACCTTCAGATGAATATAATCGCCCTCGACGGTTTGTGCCATCACTTTACCGTGGGCATGGAGCCATGCGAGGTTTTTGCCGTCTTCAAGCCGCAGGGTGAACTCGGCCTTGGTGTAGAAGCGTTTTTCGATTTCGGCGCTCACGCGGGCGAGGAGTTCGGGGATGCCTTCGCCGGTGACGGCGGAAATCATGAGGTTGCCTTTTTCCTGCAGGCCTTGCTTTTGCTCCGGCTCAAGGCGGTCAATTTTGTTGAAGACTTCCACCACATTGTCGGCAAGGTGGTTTACGCGCAGGAGGCTTTTCAGCACGTCTTCCACGTCGTCTTTTTGCGCGCCGGAGTCGGGGTGGGAGATGTCGCGGATGTGCAGCAATATGTCGGCTTCCAGCACTTCTTCCAGTGTGGCGCGGAAGGCGGCAACGAGCTGGGTGGGAAGGTCGGAGACGAACCCCACGGTGTCGGACAGGATGATTTTGCCGCCACCGGGCATGCTGAGCGAGCGCATGGTGGGGTCAAGGGTTGCGAAGAGCTTATCCATGGAAAGCACCCCTGCCCCGGTCAGTAAATTGAACAGGGTGGATTTTCCGGCGTTGGTGTAGCCCACGAGGGCGACCACGGGATAAGGCGTTTCGCGGCGGACTTTGCGGTGGAGTTCGCGGGTGCGGGTGACCTGCTCCAATTGTTTTTTGAGCTTGGCGATGCGGTCGCGGATGAGGCGACGGTCAATTTCGATCTGGGATTCGCCGGGGCCGCCTAAGAAGCCGAAGCCGCCGCGCTGGCGCTCCAGATGCGTCCAGCTGCGGACAAGGCGGGATTTCTGATAATCTAATGCTGCGAGTTCGACCTGCAATTTGCCTTCGTGGGTGCGGGCGCGGGCACCGAAAATCTCTAGAATCAGGGCGGTGCGGTCAATGACCTTGCAGTTCCAGCCCTTCTCAAGGTTGCGCTGCTGCACGGGCGTCAGTTCGCTGTTTACGATGGCGAGCGTTGCTTCGGATTCGGCGATGATGGCGGCGATTTCTTCGACCTTGCCACTGCCCATCAGGGTTGAGGGGCGGGTTTGGGAAAGGGTGACGATGGCGGTTGCAACCACATTGAGGTCAATGGCGTGGGCGAGGCCGATGCCTTCTTCGAGGCATGCGTCGGGGTCGCGCGTTTGTTCGGCCGCGTGTTTTTTAAACACCGGGTGCAGAACAAAGACGCGTTGTGCGTTTTGCGCCATCCTAACTTAGGGAATTATTGCTCGGCAGCAACGGCCACCGGGTACGGGGCATGATCGGTCAGCCCGTCTTCCTCGTGCAGGGTTACGGGTGCGGAGGGAACCACAGTTGCGATGGTGTGCTTATACACCAGCTGAACCTGAGGGCCGCGGCGCAGCAGCACCGAGAAATTATCGAAGCCGGTGATGTTGCCTTGCAGCTTCACGCCGTTGGAGAGGAATACCGTTACAGGGATTTTTTTCTTACGCAGGGTATTTAAGAATACATCCTGAATGTTTTGGGATTTTTCGCCGGCCATTTGGCCTCCTTTTTTTCTTATTTTAGGGTCGTTACTGCTTGGATCAGTCTATTTAAGGTAGCCCTTTACCTGCTTGCCCGCAACAATTTTTCCCACCGTCACAAATTCTTCATGATTGTCGTCAATTTCGGCGAGTTTATAGTGGTAATTGACCATCAAACCCGCAGATTGCTTTAACCCTTTGGGGGATGTGTCGCCCAGCCAGTTCAGCCGCTCGCAGCGTGCGCCGTTGAACAGGTGGAAGCCCGCCACGGGGTCGAGGGGCTTGCCTTTTTTCTTCTCTTCCAACAGGTAATGCGCGCCGAGGCGCATCAGGATGGGCTTTAGCATCGCTACCGTGTCTTTGCCGTTCACCCAGTCGCCTTCCAGCAGCGAAAAGAGCGCTTCGGCGGCGTTTTTCTGCTTGGTGGCTTTCTTTAGCGCTGTGCGCTCTTCTTCGGTCAGGATGGCTTCGTCGCCCTTTTGCAGCAGGGGGTCGAGCCACATGCGGAAACCGGGGATGGGGGAAAGCGTTGCGAAGGTTTTGATATGCTTCATTTCTTCGGTGAGAACGCTTACCACGCGTTTGATAAGGAAATTGCCGAAACTGATGCCTGCGAGGCCCTTTTGGGCATTGGTAATGGAGTAGAAAATGGCAGAATCGGCCTTTTCTTTGTCGAAAACGGGGGTTTCTTCGTCCAAAAGCGCCTGAATATTGTCGCTCATGCCCTCAACAAGGGCTACATGGACGAAAATCAGGGGTTCGAGGGGCATTTTATTGTGGAAAAAGGCGAAAACGCGGCGGTCGGCGTCGAGGCGGTTTTTTAAGTCATCCCACGAACTGACACGGTGGACGGCTTCGTATTCGATGAGCTTTTCCAGCAAGGCTGCGGGGGAGTTCCAGGTGATTTCCTGCATGTCCAGAAGCCCTACGTCGAACCATGCGGAGAGGATGGATTTGAGGTCGAATTCGAGGCCTTTGAGCTTTGCGTCTTTGCCGATTAAGGGCAGCAGGTCGGAGCGCAGGTTGATGAGGAATTTGAAGCCGTCGGGCAGTGCGGTAAACTGGCGCAGGATGGTGTTGCGCGGGGTGACCAAGGCTTCGCGCAGGTCAAGCTCGATCTTCTGGCGGGCGTCGGCGGTGGCGGCCTCGTTGTAGGCTTTGGTGAGGGTAGCCATTTTCTTAGGGTCGAGGTCGAAATCGGTGGCGAGGAGCTTTAAGAAGCGCAGGCGCCCTGCTTCGTTCAGGTTCAGGTATGTGCGGCCAAGGGCTGCGGTGTGGCTGCGGGCGCTGACCTCGCCGCCGGGGGACTCGAAGCAGAGCTGCATCTGTTTTTTAAGCAAATCCATGTCTTGCTTGGGTAAAGACGGGTCGAGGTCGGTGCTGCCGATGGCGTGGCGGGCGGTGCCCTTGACCTCGCGCCAGGTGCGCAGGAGGCTTACCACCGTGCGGCGACGCAAGGATGTGAGCGAGGATTTTCTGGCGGGTGTGGACTCGGCTGGTTCGTTCATGTGTATTTTTATACTCATGTCCTTGTATTGCCGCAAGAGTTGTTATATGGCTGTGCAGAATTCGTTTTGGAGCGTTTTATGAGCAATAAAATTAAGAAAGTCGTCCTCGCCTATTCTGGCGGGTTGGATACGTCCATTATCCTGCGCTGGTTGCGCGAAACCTACGATTGTGAGGTGGTGACGTTCACGGCTGATTTGGGCCAAGGCGAAGAGCTGGAACCCGCACGCAAAAAAGCCGAGATGATGGGCGTGAAAGAAATTTTCGTGGAAGATTTGCGCGAAGAATTCGTGCGCGATTTCGTGTTCCCGATGTTCCGCGCCAATACGGTGTATGAAGGCGTTTACCTGCTGGGCACTTCCATTGCACGGCCGCTGATTGCCAAGCGCCAGATTGAAATTGCTATCCAGACGGGTGCGGATGCGGTGTCGCATGGCGCAACCGGCAAGGGTAATGACCAGGTGCGTTTTGAACTGGGGTATTATGGTTTGAAGCCGGACATTAAAGTCATTGCGCCGTGGCGCGAGTGGGATTTGACCAGCCGCACCAAGCTGATCGAATATGCTGAGAAGCACCAGATCCCCATCGCCAAGGATAAGCGCGGTGAAGCCCCCTACTCTACCGATGCGAATCTTTTGCATATTTCCTATGAAGGTAAGGTGCTGGAAGACCCGTGGGTGGCGCCGCATGAAGACATGTTCACGCGCTCGGTTGCACCTGAAAAAGCGCCGGATGAGCCGACGTTCATTGAGGTTGAGTTTGAGCGCGGTGACGCAGTTGCGGTGGATGGCAAAAAGATGTCGCCCGCGACGTTGCTTACTTACCTGAACAAGGTGGGTGGTGAGAATGGTATTGGCCGCCTTGATCTGGTGGAAAACCGTTATGTGGGTATGAAGAGCCGTGGGATTTATGAAACGCCGGGTGGCACCGTGCTGCTGGCGGCGCATCGCGGGATTGAATCGCTGACGCTGGACCGTGGCGCGGGGCATTTGAAAGATGAGCTGATGCCGCGTTATGCTGAGCTGATTTATAATGGCTACTGGTGGTCGCCGGAGCGTGAAATGTTGCAGGCGCTGATTGATAAGTCACAGGCGAATGTGACGGGTACGGTGAAGCTGAAGCTGTTCAAGGGTTCTGTTTCCGTGGTTGGGCGCAAGTCGGTGTTCAGCCTTTACAGCGAGAAGCATGTAACGTTTGAAGACGATGCGGGCGCGTATGACCAGAAAGACGCAGCGGGCTTTATTAAGCTCAATGCGCTTCGTTTGCGGTTACTGAAGAACCGGGGATAATTTATGCCCAATACCCGCAGGGGCTACCTCGACGCGTTGTGCGTGGTGTTCATCTGGTCGGGTTTTGTGCTGATCTCGCGCATTGGCGGCAAGAGTGCGCTGCTTTCCTATGACGTTGTGGCGTTGCGGTTTGGCGTGGCTTCTTTGTGCCTGATGCCTTATTGGATTTTGCGCAATAAGGTGAATATCCTCACTCCCAAAATGATTACGCTGGGGCTGATTGGCGGCATTGGCTATTGTTTGTTTGTGTATTTTGCATTTCGTAATGCGCCGGCGGCGCATGCGGGTATTTTGCTGCCGGGGCTGATGCCGTTTGAGGCGACGATTTTTAGCTGGTTGTTGCTGGGTGAGAAGCCTTCGCGGGTGCGGTTGATTGGGCTGGGGGTGATTGCGCTGGGCGTTGTAAGCCTTGCGGTTGAGAATATGCATAATGGGTTTACGACCGTGGTGGGGGATGCGTCGTTTGTGGCGGCGGGGTGCCTATGGGCGCTGTATGCGATATTGGTGAGGAAATGGGGCGTGGCACCGTGGGATGCGACGATTGCCTGCGCGGTGGTGAGCGCGATGCTGTATTTGCCGGTGTATTTTTTGTTTTTGCCGAAGGCCATGTCGCTTGCGCCGTGGGGCACTATTGCGTTGCAGGCGTTTTACCAAGGGTTTTTGGCGATGGTGGTGGGCATGATTTTTTATATGCGGGCCATGAAGGCTTTGGGGCCAACACGGGTGGGGCTTTGCATGGCGCTGATACCGGCGCTGGCGGGGGTTGCTGCGGTGCCGCTGCTGGGCGAGCCGCTGAGTGCGCTGGTGGTGCTGGGGCTGGCTTTGACGCTTACGGGCGCATGGGTTGGGAGCAAGGGATGAAAAAACTTTTTTCAGGGCTTTTATGTGTGGCCATTTCCCAGCCGGTTTGGGCGGCGGGGGTTGCGGGGATTGGCAACGCCACGGTGAATAAGAACCAGCTGACGCTACAGGTGCGCGACGTGTATGGCACGGACGGCGACGGGCGCAACCTTGATAAGCGCTGGCGGCAACGCGCCATGGCCGATTATGGATTTACCGATGATTTTGCGAGCGGGCTGTATGTGCAGGCCGACCGGCGCGACGACAAAAACGTGGAGCTGGAGGCGCTGATTTCAGACAGCCGCGTAGAGCTTACGAATGTGAAAGACGACGGGTATTACAGCGGATTCCGGGTGCGCTACACCTACCGCGACGCGGATAAGAAACCAGATAATTTGCATGTGCGCGCTATTGCGGGGATTCCGGTGGAGGCATGGGAATTCCGGGTGAACCAGATATTTTATACCGATGTAGGGCCGGACTCACGCGCAGGGCTGGGGCTGGATAACCGCGTGCAAATCAGTTACGGCTACCACCCCGACCACCGGGTGGGGCTGGAGAGCTTTCTGGATACCGGGAATTTGCGTAGCTATGACGATTACAACCATACCAGCCATGATATGGGCATTGTGTTTACCGGTAAGTTCAGCAAGCGCTGGAGCTATGAGGCGGGGTATGCGCGGGGCATTACCACCTCGGCGCCAGACCATACGATTAAGCTGTTTATTATTTGTACCTTACCGGATTTGATCGGCTAGGCGCGGGTTTGGGGCGCAACCGCGTAGGCGTTTTCAACCATCGTAGTCAGGAAATTTTTTGAGCGTTTGATGTCTGCGGTGGCGATGGGCGCGGCAAGTTTTGCAGGCGCGTTGTGCGGCAGGCTCATGTCCATGCCTTCGCTGTAGGCTTTGGCCACGTAATGCAGCACTTCCGGCGGCGGCTTATAGTCGGGATATTTGTCGATAAGCGCGTTCATTTTATCGGCCACGGCCTTGAGCTCGGGCGGTGTGAGTTTTTCCTCGCGGAGCACGGCCATAAGCACGGCCATGCGGGTGGGGTCGTCGCGGAAGTCCACGTTATGGGCGCGGAAGAACAGGTGCATTTCCTTGTGCTCGGGCAGCAGCTGGTCAACGCCGGTCTGGGTTTTCAGGTATTCGGCGGCTTCGTAATAGGGTTGCAGCTCGGGGTCTTTGCGCCAGTGTTTTTGCAGCTGCACCATGCGGTGCGGGCCAATGGGCTCGAAGGTGCCCCAATCAAGTAAGTACGGCAGGCGCACATGCGTGCCGTCGGGCTTGTTATATTCTAAAATGCCCACATTGTCGGGCTTGATTTCGTTGCCCTGGTCGCCGTACAGCACGCGCAGGCCGCTGCGCTCGGCGATGTCGCGCAGCTTGGTGATGTCTTCGGAGCGCACTTTTTTCATGTCGAGGAAGGGCATGACACGCACCAGCATTTCGTCGCGGTTACCTTTAGCGAGCGTGTGGGCCTTGGGCGGAAGCATGGTGGGGTGGGGAATGTAATGATGGTTCGGTGTGCTCACCGTAATGAGCTGCTGGCGGTTTTGTTCGTCCGGCGTGGTGGCAAAGGCGATGCAGTGGGTGCCCTTGCCTTCGTAGGAAAGCCTGTTGAAGCCATAATCCTGGATGGTGGTGACGATGGCACGCGCTAAGCTTCCGGCCTCGCCGTGGCTGTCGTCGGCGCGCACCGCATCGACCGAATTGGTGCGGAAGGAATTGAACTTGTTGCGCTCCAGCAGGGGATTTGTGGGGTTTTTATAATAATCGCACAGCTTGCTGACGTCGAAAAATTTGCCGCCTTGCGCTTTGTTTGCGGCAAGGTTTGAAAAATAATGCGCATGGCGGCTGTGGCCGCTGTCTTTGGCACTGTCGAGGGCGTGGTCGAGCAGCACGGCGGGGTCGTAATAGCTTTTGAAGCGCTTTTGCAGGTCGGCATCGGGCGAGTCGTTTAGCGCCTGCATGACGGTGTTGAAATCGCCAATCCACATGCTACCGACGCGTTTGAAGGTGCCCGCGCCCACAAGCTCGGGGAGCCTTTCGTTCACCTGCGTTGAGGCTTCGGGCTGCTGCTGGTAGCTGCGGTAGGGCGGGTGGCGGATGGTGAAGCTGGCGCGGCTTAAATCTTTGTCGCCGGGTGGCGAATAAAACGCCACATTCATGTTCAGCTCCATGTCCCAGAATTTATGCGTCATCACGGTGGCAATGTCATTGCCGAGGTGGTGGAGGGTGTTGGAGTCTTTGATGGGCAGCAGTTTTGTCATGTATTACGCGCGGGTTGTTAAGCCTACATGATAGCGCGCAAGGGCTAATTATTGATTAATTTTAACCAATTGGGGCGGTTTTTTGGCATAAAAAAAGGCCGCTGAGGTTGCCCCCAGCGGCCATTTTTCCTAGGTTTTTCGCGGCTAGTGGAGTTTTTCGCCGTGAATTGCGAGGTCGAGGCCCGCATGTTCGGTGGCTTCATCCACGCGCAGGCCCACGATCACATCAATGAACTTCAAGATGAGGTAGGACATGATTGCGCCGTAAACGATGGTGACTGTCACGCCTTCGCACTGGGCGAGGAACTGCGTGAGGCTGCCGTCGGTGCCGCCGATTTCCTTCACTGCGAAGATGCCCGTGAGCAATGCGCCCACGATGCCGCCCACGCAATGCACGCCGAACACGTCGAGCGAATCGTCGAAGCCGAACTTGAACTTCAGGCCACATGCCCAGAAGCACACCACACCGGAGAAGATGCCGATGAACATGGCACCGCCGACGCCAACGAAGCCCGAAGCCGGGGTGATGGCGACGAGGCCCGCAACCGCACCGGAGATGATGCCGATGACGCTTGGCTTGCCACGGGTGATCCATTCAACACTCATCCACGAAAGCGACGCGAGGGCAGCGGCGATGTGGGTGACGAGCATGGCCATACCGGCGTTGCCGTTGGCTGCGACCGCAGAACCCGCATTGAAGCCGAACCAGCCTACCCAGAGGAGGGATGCGCCGATGACGCTCAGTACGATGTTATACGGGGGCGCCATTTCATTCACACCGAAACCTTTGCGCTTGCCCAGCATGAGTGCCGCCATGAGGCCTGCGATACCTGCGTTGATATGCACGACCGTGCCGCCAGCATAATCAAGCGTGGTGCCGAAGCCAAAGAGGCCCTTATAGTCGGTGAGGCCCACGCCGCCCAGCATGCCGCCGGGACCCCATACCCAATGCGCTACCGGCACATACACAAGTGCGAACCAGATGGCGATGAAGAGGATGGTGGCGGAAAAATGGATACGGGTTGCGACCGAGCCGAAGATCAGGGCGCAGGTGATGATGCCGAAGGTGGCCTGGAACATGATGAACACGGTTTCAGGGATGAGTGCAGGCGCGGTGCCGCTGGTGCTGGCGATGCCTACGCCGCCGAGCATCATTTTGGTCAGGCCGCCTACGAAACCGGAGCCGTCGGTGAAGATCATGGAGTAGCCGAAGATAACCCACAGGAGTGTAACCAGCGTGGTGGCCACGAAGCTTTGCATCAGGGTTGCGAGCACGCTTTCCTTATGTACCATGCCGCCGTAGAACAGCGCGAGGCCGGGCAGCGTCATCATGAGTACAAGGAGGGTGGAAACCAGCATCCACGCGGTGGAGCCGGTGTCTATGGCGGGAGCCGCAGCGGGGGCCGTTTGCGCGAAGGCCGCATCTTGCGTCAGGAAGTATGCGAGGGCAAAAAGGCCCAGCATACATAGCATATGGGTGATTTTATTCACGACAGTATCCCTAGGTAATTAACGTTAAATCCACAACATCCGGCGATTTTATTACTTTTTTTATTGTCGTGTAACGTACCTGCGAGGGTCTTATTTTTTTATTGTCATGCTTAAGCAAAATTCAGGGCATTGTATCGTTGTTTTCGGAAATGACAAATGCTTTGGTGAAGTAGTTTAAAGCGTAGCGGCGGGCGCAGTAAATGGGCAGTTTCATGGCATAGGCCCAGACGACCTCTTTATCATGGGTCACTTCATAGAGCCTGCCTTGCCTGCTGCTGGCAATTAACACATTGCCGTTGGGCTGCATTTCGTAGCTGCCGTTCCAGTCGGTGTAGAATTGCGCCTTGCCCTTGCCCATGTAGCCCCACGGGGTGGTGCCGTCGGCGGGGTCAACCTCCAGCAGGCGCGAGCGTTCGGAGCGGCCTTCATTGATGAGGCCGTTATTGTCGAACAGCATGATGTGGCCGTTGGGCAGGAAGCGGGCGTGGTGCTGGCCGCGCCATATGCCGTGCATCACCCATTTGACCTTGCGGGTCTGGGGGGAGACCACAAAAATCATGTTATAATTGCGCGAGGACACCAGCAGGTCGCCCACTTCGAACATGGGGAATTTGTCGGCGATGGCTGGCTCCAGCGGCATGATGGAGTTGGTGTGGATGTAATCGAACGTGTTGTCATCGCGCACCACTTCGCGCTTCAGCTCGTCTTCATATTTGGTGCCGATGAAGGCGTCGAGCAGCGGAATATTATCCAGCTCCTGCCCGTCGGGCGAGAGGATGTTGATATAGTCGGTGAGCAAGGGATATTGCAGGTCTTCTAGGCCTTTGATGGGGGCGTCGGTCATTTTCTGGGTCAGGGTGTAGAGCTTGCCATCATCTGCCACATATACATCGTGGTGCGCGTTTTTGGAGTAAGTCCATAGCACGTTGGAGTCTTTGTCCATTTTGGCGATGCCGTAACCGTAGGGTGTGTCGCCCACCGCGTGGTAGACCACCAGCGTGTCGCCATTGGGGTACGCATAGGCGGAAACGCAGTTGATTGAAGCGTCGGGCACTGGCTCTGCGACATGCTCGGGCTTGGGCCAGGCTTTATGGTAGTGCAGTTTCCACTCGTGGACGAGTTTCCCCTCCTGATCAATCAGGAAAAGGTTGGACTGCTCGCCGCAGACCAATGTGTAGCCCGCTTGCATTCTTGCGCTGTTGACGACGTTGACGCGGGCGCTGTTTGAGAGGTCTGTGGCTACGAAATGTTTTTGGTTGCGGGCTGCCTTGATGGCGGCTTCTTTTTCGTTTTCAGCTTTATAGGCTTTGGAGGCGTCGGTGTAATAGGTGCTGGGCCAAAGGCCTAGCACACGGTCCATGATGCCTGCGCTGAAAATAAGGAATACGATTGCGAACCGGAACCCGAAGCGGATGATGCGGTCGGTTCTGCTTAGCACTATTTCGCGCCCAGGCGTTTGAAGCCCTGCTCCAGGTCGGCGATCAGGTCGTCGGTGTGTTCCAGGCCGATATGCAGGCGCAGAATGGTGCCTTCATAGGCGAATTTGGAGACGGTGCGCACATGTTTCAGGTTTACGGGCGTGATCAGGCTTTCGTAGCCGCCCCAGCTGTAGCCCATGCCGAAATGATGCAGGCCATCGAGCATGGATGCCAGTTTGTCGTGCGGGGCTTTTTCTTTCAACACCACGGCAAACAGGCCGCATGCGCCCGTGAAATCGCGTTTCCAGATGTCGTGGCCGGGGGCGCCGGGGAGCGCGGGGTATAGCACTTCGCGTACTTCCGGGCGGGCTTTGAGCCATGCGGCAACGATGAGGGCGTTTTCCTGATGTTGCTTCAGGCGCACGGCCATGGTGCGCAGGCCGCGATGCGCGAGATAGGCACTGTCGGGGCTGGCGCAGGCGCCGGTGTTTTTGTAGGAGTTCAGCAGCGCTTTATAATGTGCTTTTTTGCTGGTGATGCAGCCCATGACCAGATCGGAATGGCCACTGACATATTTGGTGCAGGAGGTGATGGAAACGTCCATGCCGAGGGCGAAAGCATCATAGTAAATATGCGCGCCCCAGGTATTGTCGCCCATCAGCAGGATGCCTTTGGCTTTTGCGACTTTGGCGATGGCGGGAATATCCTGCATTTCCATGGTGAGCGAGCCGGGAGATTCCACGAAAATGATTTTCGTGTTCGACTTGATGAGCGCTTCGAGGCCTGCGGCGCTTAAGGCGGGGTCGTAATAGGTGGTTTCCACGCCGAAGCGCTTCAGCTCGTTGTCGCAGTAGCGGCGGGTTGCGCCGTAGGTGTTGTCCACCATCAGCAGGTGGTCGCCGGATTTCAGGAATGCGCTGAGGGCCACTACGATTGCAGCAAGGCCGGAGGATGTGATGATGGCGTGGTCGGCGCCTTCGAGCGCGGCAAGCGCTTCTTCGAGTTCGGTGGTGGTGCGCGTGCCGTAGCGGCCATAAATGGGGTCGGTGGCGGTGCCGTTGTCGGCGGCTTCAAAGGCTGCGAGGTTCGGGAACAAAATGGTGGAGCCGCGATAGACGGGCGTGTTTACCACTCCGCGATGGTCTTCGGGGTTGCAGCCAAGCGATGCTAGCAGGGTTTCTTTACGCATTTTGTTTTCTACATGGACTTTCTGTTGATTATCTTTGGGACCTTAAACCGCTACCGTACATAGTCAATCAAAAAGCCCGGAAAGACAAACCCACAATCACGTTCAACAGCCCTTTTTTCTCGTTGCCGAAAGGAAGATAGCAGGCGCGGTATTTTACCATCTGGCCCGCGTCGTTCAGGAAAAATCCGCCGTCTTCGGCAGGTTCGGGCTTTGCCACCAGCGCTTGCAGCTGCTTGTAAACGCCCGTGCCGGGAAACGCGATATTGTTGCCTTCAACAATCTGGCCGCAGATGTCTTTGCCGTAGCTTTTAATGATGATGTCGCCCATGAATTCAAACTTGAAAATGGCCCCTTTGCGGGTGTCTACCGAAAGCATCATGCACTGGTGCCACAAATCTTCCACCACGCCTGTGTTAAAATGCTCAATTTGCGGCATTTTCATGTCTTTTCTGATCAGCTGCCAATAGTTCAAAAGGCGATGGGTCAGGCGTTGTTCGTTTGCAGCACTCATGGAATTTCCTTAAAAACGGTAAGGGGCGTTGTTTTTAGCGCGGTTGGCCTTGCAAGCGGGGGGCAAAAGCGATAAGAACTATAGTCTTACAAAGACACATTAAAATATCATTAAGCAGAAATCGGTTCTTTCAATATATGTCAAAAGGTTATTATCCTGAAGTCAATCCAAATCCGGATTTTGCGGCCCTTGAAGAATCGGTTTTAGCGTATTGGGAAAAAGAAAAGCTGTTTGCCAAGTCGGTTGCAAACCGCCCGGCCAAGGAAGACGGCCACTCCAACGAATATATTTTCTATGACGGCCCGCCATTCGCCAACGGCCTGCCGCATTACGGCCATTTGCTCACCGGCTTCGTAAAAGACGTGTTTGCGCGCTATGCCACCATGAAGGGCAAGCGCGTGGAGCGCCGCTTCGGCTGGGACTGCCACGGTTTGCCAGCCGAAATGGGCAGCGAAAAGCAGCTCGGCATTTCAGGCCGCAACGCCATCATCAATTACGGCATCGGCAAGTTCAACGAGTATTGCCGCACGAGCGTGATGCAATACACGCATGAATGGGAAACGTATGTAACCCGCCAAGCCCGCTGGGTAGATTTCAAAGGCGACTACAAGACCATGGACAAGAATTTCATGGAAAGCGTGCTGTGGGCCTTCAAGCAAATCTACGACAAAGGCTGGGTGTACGAAGCCTATCGCGTGATGCCATATTCATGGGCTGCGGAAACGCCGCTGTCGAATTTTGAGACCAAGCTAGATAACAGCTATCGTGAGCGTGAAGATAAATCCGCGACGGTGGCATTTACGCTTAAAGAAAAGCCCAAAGGCGCGCCTGATGCGAGCGCATACAAGATTCTGGCATGGACGACTACGCCATGGACGCTGCCTTCCAACCTCGCGCTGGCTGTAGGTGACAAGGTTGAATACAACGCAATGGTTAATGAAGCAGATAATGTTTGCTATATTTTTTCTGCTAAAGCCTATGAAAGCCTAAAAAAAGACTTAGGTGTGCGCATGCTCAAAGCACCCGAAGAAACAACAAAACGTCCATTAGCCCTTCTAAATTCGGATGCCTTTGTAGGGCTTTCGTATGAGCCACTCTTCCCCTATTTCGCAAACCATCAGCCGGGTACGGCGTTTAAGATTCTTGATGGTTCAGCATTTGTTACTGATAGCGACGGTACGGGTATCGTGCATATGGCGCCGGGGTTTGGTGAGGATGACCAACGGGTTTGTGAAAAGAATGGCATTAAAACTTTGGTGCCGGTGGATGGGCAGGGGAAATATACGGATGCGATTTATGATTTGCCGGATTTGTCGCTGAAGGGGTTGAATGTTATTGCGCAGACTGAGGGTCAGCGGGCGGATGAGCCGTATAAGCCGGAGCAGGTGAAGAAATTTGGGCTGGCGAATTTACGGATTATTTCGTGGTTGAAGGAGCATGGAAAGCTCATCAAGCAGGAAGAGTTTAAGCATAACTATCCGCATTGCTGGCGGACGGATACACCCCTGATTTATCGGGCGATGCCTTCGTGGTATGTGGAGGTTACGAAATTCCGCGATAGGGCGGTGGAGCTGAATAAGCAGATTAACTGGATTCCTTCGCATGTGCGTGACGGGCAGATGGGGCATATGCTTGCCACCGCGCCCGACTGGAGCATTTCGCGCAACCGTTTCTGGGGCACGCCAATTCCGGTGTGGCGCAGCAAGTCGGGCAAGATTATCGTAATTGGCAGCATTGCGGAGCTTGAGGAATTGAGCGGGCAGAAGGTTGTTGATTTGCATCGTCCGTATATTGACGACATCATTATCACGAAAGATGGCGAAGACTATAAACGCGTGGAAGACGTGTTTGACTGCTGGTTTGAGTCGGGTTCCATGCCGTTTGCGCAGGTGCATTACCCGTTTGAGAACAAGGAATGGTTCGAGCATCATTTCCCGGCCGATTTCATTACCGAATATGTGGGGCAGACGCGCGGGTGGTTTAACACGCTGATTATGCTTTCCACGGCGTTGTTTGACAAAATTCCGTTTAAGAACTGCATCTGCCACGGCGTGGTTCTGGATGCGGAAACGGGGCTGAAATACTCCAAGCGCCTGAAGAATTACAAAGACCCGCTGGAAGTTATCAACGTGTTTGGCGCGGACGCGCTGCGCTGGATGATGATTGCGTCACCCGTGATGCGCGGGCAGGATTTGATGGTTGACCCCGATGGTAAGTTTATCCGCGACGTGGTGCGGCTTGCGATTAAGCCGATTTGGAATGCGTATAATTTCTTCTGCCTTTATGCGAATGCGGACGGGATTAAGGCGAAGCTCGCTACCGACTCGCAGGATGTGATGGACAGGTATATCCTTGCGAAATGCAAGCAGGCGGTGGAGCAGATTAAGGCTTCGCTGGATGCGTATGACACGCCTTCGGCTTGCGATGCGCTGTCGCAGTTTTTTGATACGCTGAATAACTGGTATATCCGCCGCAGCAAGGAACGCTTCTGGAAAACGGAGCTGGATGCCGATAAGCAGGCGGCGTATGACACGCTGTACACGGTGATTAGCACCATGGCGCGGGCCGCAGCCCCTCTCCTGCCCCTGACGCTCGAAGAAATCTACACCAAGCTCACGGGCGAGGCTTCGGTGCATTTGGCCGATTTCCCGGAAATGGCGATTGTGAATGTGGATGACACCAATTTAATCGTGCAGATGGACAGGGTGCGCGACATTTGCGCGACCGCCTTGGGCGTGCGCAACAACACGCAAATCCGTGTGCGCCAACCGCTGAAAACACTGACGCTTGCGGCGACCCAATCGGTTGCGGCGATGGATGCGACCATTTCGGGCATTATCCGTGATGAGGTGAATGTGAAGGAAATCCAAACCTCGGCGGTGTTTTCGGATTATGCGACCTTGAAGCTTGCGATTAATTCTGCGGTGCTGGGTAAGCGGTTGCCAGAGAAGATGAAGCAGATTCTGCCCGCCTCGAAAAAGGGCGAGTGGAAGCAGGTGGACGGCGGGTTGGAGATTGCGGGCGAGCGATTGCTGGCGGGAGAATATACGCTGCAGCTGGAGCCGAAGCCGGAGTATAAAGACCGGGCGCAGGCGCTTTCCAGCAATGACGCGCTGGTGATTCTGGATACGACCATCACGCCGGAACTGGAAGCCGAAGGCATTGCGCGGGATTTGGTGCGGATGGTGCAGCAGGCGCGCAAGGACGCGGCGCTGAATGTGTCGGACAGGATTCAGTTGCATGTGGATGCGCCGGAGGCGATTGCAAAAGCGGTGGCAACGTGGCAAAGTTACGTCAACGAACAGACGCTCTCGGTGATGGCGGGGAAAATGGATAAGCCGGCCTTCACTACTGAAAACACGCTCGACGACCAGAAGATTACCATTAGTTTTTCACTTGCGGCCTGAGGAATGACTCCGATGAATGAAATGCGCAAAAACATGATCCTTGGGCAGTTGTTTACCAACGACATCGCCAATAAACATATTTTCAGCGCCATGGCGCAGGTGCCGCGCGAGGCGTTTGTGCCGGAAAAGCTGCATGGTGTTGCGTATGTGGATGAGGATCTGGACATGGGCAATGGGCGCTACCTGATGGAGCCGCTGACATTTGCGAAGCTTTTGGACATGGCGGAAATCACGCCTTCGTGCCGGGTTTTGAATATTGGGTGCTACACGGGCTATTCGGCGGCTATCCTTGCGAAGCTTTCGGCGCTGGTGGTGGCGATTGAAACTGATGCGGGGGCGCTGGAAGAAGCGCGGCTGCACATGAACGCGCTGAAAATCACCAATGTGAATTTGCAGAGCGTGAAGACGCTGGCTGACGGCTATGCGCCTTCAGGGCCTTATGATGTGATTGTAATTCAGGGGGCGATTAATTTTATTTCCGAGGCTTTGGCTGCGCAGCTTGCGCCCGGAGGGCGGTTGGTTACGGTGCGCAATGTGGCCTCGCGGCCCGGCACCGAGGGCGGGCTTGGCAAGGGTTTGCTGATTCGCCGGGTGGAGCAGAAATTACAATACCGCGAATATTTTGATGCGAGCTGTGCGCTGTTGCCCGGCTTTGAACAAGGCACGACGTTTACCTTCTAAGGAATTATGGCGCTTCGTCATTCGATCGTTTGTGTTTTAGCTGCCAGCTTGCTGGCGGCGCCTTTGGCGAGGGCGGATTCCGTTGCAGAGATGGCCGATGCCAGCCCGTTGCAGCCTTCGGCGAATGTGCTGATGGAGCCGGTTGGCGATGTTGCCCCCGTGCCTGCCAAGAAAAAAACCAAAGCAGAATTGAAGGCGGAAGCGAAAGCCAGGGCAGCGGAGGCCGCAAAGGACAAGGCAGCCGCGAAAGCCGAGGCAAAAGCCAAGGCGAAGGCCGCGAAAGATACGCCGATTCAGGATGCTGACGATACGCGTGTGGATGCATTGCAGCCTGCGCTGGCAGCGCCCGAAGGCGCGAAGGAAGACGGCAAGCAGGATTTGTTCATTACGGCGCTGGCGAATGTGTATGACACCCACCCGCAGCTAAAGGCGCAGCGCGAAACGCTGGAAGCCACCGACGAAAACGTGTCGCAGGCGACGAGCGCATTGCGGCCGAATGTGGGCGCGACGTATGCTTATGGCCGCGTGGGCACGCAGCGGGACAACAGCGGCACGGCGGAAACCAAGGCGCTTACGGCCACGCAGCCGCTTTTTGTGGGCGGGGCGCTTTCGGGCATCAAGGGCGCGAAGCAGCGGGTGAAGGCCGGGCAGGCGCAGCTAACGGCGCTGGAGCAGCAGGTGCTGTTTGACGCGGTGGTGGCGTATTCCAACGTGGTGAACAGGCTTGCGGTATTGCAGGTGAACCAGAATAACGTGGATTTGCTGAATAAGCAGTATCTGGCTACCAAGTCGCGCTTTGAGGTGGGGGAAATTACGCGCACCGACATGGCGCAGGCGCAGTCGCGCCTTGCCACTGCGAAAGCGAATGAGCGTTCGTCGCTGGGTGCGCTGGATGTGGACCGGGCGACGTTTCGCCGGGTGATTGGGTTTGATGCGCCAGACAGCCTGAAGCTGCCGCCCGCGCCTGCCGATATGCCCCAGTCGCTGGAAGCGGCGCAACAGGAAGCCACCGCGAACGAACCGACGTTGAGCGCGGCGCAGGAGCTTGAAAAAGCCAGCAAGAGCGACGTGAGCGTGTATAAGGGCGCAATTTTGCCGAGTGTGAATGTGGCGGGGTCGCTCCGGGATGTGGATAATAGCACGGTGGGCGGTGTGCAGGGCACGAGCAACGCGGTGACGCTGAATGTGACCGTGCCGCTGTACCAGTCGGGGGCGGAGTATTCGCGGGTGCGGCAAGCCAAAGATTTGGCGCAGCGTGCTAAATATGTGACGATGGACACCAAAAATGCGGTGATCGAGACGGTGACGCAGGCGTGGGAAAATTATGTGACGGCGGGCGCGGTGATTACCTCCAACGAAGAAGCGGTGCGAGCAGCCAAAACCGCCATGAACAGCATCCAGCAGGAAAATAAATTCGGGACGCGCACCATCTTGGACGTGCTGAACACCCAACAGGATATGGTTAATGCGCAAGTGAGCCTGGTGAATGCCCGCGTGGCCGAGCGTCAGGCCAGCTACAGCCTGTTACAAGCGGTGGGGCGGCTTACGGCTAAAGGCCTGCACCTGCCTGTAGATATTAACGATCCTAATCAACACTATGATAAGGTAAAATATAAGTTGATTGGTTTCTGATAATGGTCTTTTAATAGATAGGTATTATTCTCAACCGTGGGTGCCAACCTAAAATACTGACAAGGAAAGACACAATGGAGGCCGGCGCTAATAAAAAAGAGCCTAAAGCAACGGAGGCCAAAGGTGGCGACGAAGACCTGTCCATGGAAGAAATTCTGCAGTCAATCCGGCGTATTATCGCCGATGACGATAACGAAGGGAAGAAACCTGTGAGCGATACCGGCAAAAACGGCAAAGGCAAGGGCTCGGACGATGATGTTCCGGGGTCTGACATGCTTGAACTTACAGACATGCTGAAAGACGACGGCACGGTGGTGGACCTGAAAAAGGAAGCCGCTGGCAAAGCCGCGCTCGCCGCACTCGATTCCAGCCCCTCTTCTTTCGATATTCTTAGCCAGATTGACTCGGTGCTGGACGGTGAAAAGCCGATGGCTGTTGAAGCGCCAAAGCCTGCTGCGCCCGTTGCCCCGATTGCAATGCCGGAGCCTGTTGCTGCGGCCCCGATGATGCCGCCGATGATGGCCGCACCGCTGAGCGCCGACTCCCTGCTTTCCGACGCCGCTGCGGCTGCTACCGCCGAAGCGTTCAGCCGCCTGAAAAACGTTGATGCCCCGGTGAATTATGCCACCTCGGCCGCTCCTTCTTTCCGTTCCGGCGCCACGATTGAAGACATGGTGGGCGATATGCTGCGCCCCATGCTGAAACAGTGGCTAGATGCAAACCTGCCTGCCATGGTGCAGCAGATTGTTGAACGCGAAGTGAAAAAACTTACCCGCTAACCCCCCTTTTTATAGATTGCAGATATGACCAAGACTTATGGCAAGTCCCGGCTGCCCAGCCGCCATGTTACCGAAGGCCCCGAACGCGCACCCCACCGCTCTTACCTGTATGCCATGGGCATTACGGAAGCGGGTATTCAGGCGCCGCTGATCGGGGTTGCCACGACATGGAACGAAGCAGCGCCGTGCAACATCACGCTGGGCCGCCAGGCGCAGGTGGTAAAAAAGGGTGTTTCGGCTGCGGGCGGCACGCCGCGCGAGTTTACCACCATTACGGTGACCGACGGTATCGCCATGGGGCACCAGGGCATGAAATCTTCGCTGGTGAGCCGCGAGGTGATTGCGGACTCGGTGGAGCTGACCATGCGCGGGCATAGCTACGACGCGCTGGTGGGGCTTGCGGGCTGCGATAAATCGCTGCCGGGGCTGATGATGGCCATGGTGCGCTTGAACGTGCCTAGCGTGTTTATTTATGGCGGCTCGATCCTGCCGGGCAAGTTCAAGGGCAAGCAGGTGACGGTGGTTGACGTGTTTGAAGGCGTGGGCAAGCATAGCGCGGGCCAGATGAGCGACGAAGACCTGCTGGAGCTGGAGCAGGCCGCGTGTCCGTCTGCGGGTTCGTGCGGGGGCCAGTTTACGGCTAATACCATGGCGTGCGTGTCGGAGGCTATCGGCCTTGCGCTGCCGGGTTCGGCGGGTGCGCCGGCGCCTTATGAATCGCGCGATGCGTTTGCGTTTGAATCGGGACGGGCGGTGATGGAGCTGCTTAAAAATAAAATCAGGCCGCGTGATATTGTGACGCGCAAAGCGCTGGAAAACGCAGCGGCGATTGTTGCGGCTACGGGTGGCTCCACCAACGGGGCGTTGCATTTGCCTGCGATTGCGCATGAGTGCGGCATTGATTTCGATATGCATGCGGTGGGTGAAGTTTTCAAGCGCACGCCCTATCTGGCGGATTTGATGCCGGGTGGGAAATATACTGCGAAGGACATGTATGAGGCGGGCGGCGTGGAAGCCATCATGAAGACGCTGCTGGACGGCGGGTTTTTGCATGGCGACTGCATGACGGTGACGGGCAAGACGATTGCTGAGAACCTCAAGAATATAAAATTGCGCACGGATCAGGACGTGATTTTCCCGTATAATAAACCCATCCGCGCCGAGGGCGGTGTGGTGGTGCTGAAGGGCAACCTTGCGCCTGAAGGCGCGATTGTGAAGGTTGCGGGCCTGAAGGACCTTGTGTTCTCCGGCAAGGCGCTGTGCTTTGATTCTGAGGAAGAGTGCTTTGCGGCGGTGGACCAGAAGAAATACAGCAAGGGCGATATTCTGATCATACGCTACGAAGGGCCAAAAGGCGGCCCCGGCATGCGCGAAATGCTTTCGACGACGGCTGCTATTTATGGGCAGGGGAATGGCGAACATGTGGCGCTCATCACTGACGGGCGCTTCTCAGGCGGCACGCGCGGGTTCTGCATCGGGCATGTGGGGCCAGAAGCTGCCGTGGGCGGGCCGATTGCGCTTTTGAAAGATGGCGACAAGATTACCATTGATGCAACCAAGGGCACGATTACTGCCGAGGTGAGCGATGAAGAATTTGCCAAGCGCAAAACCAGCTGGAAAGGCCGCAAAACCGACTATAACTCCGGCGCGCTATGGAAATACGCGCAAGGGGTGGGTCCGGCTGAAAAGGGTGCGGTGACGCATCCGGGCGGGGCAGCTGAAACGCATATTTACGCTGATATTTAGTTTACGTACGCTTGCGCACGGGTGGCGCCACTAGCGCTTGCAGCGCATCTGTTGTCAGCACTGCAATGTATTCGGGCATGAAGTGAACGCTCTGGGCGGTTATGGGGTAGCGCTGCTCGATGGGCGGAATGGGCATATAAACCTCCCTGCCCTCTACCGACACCACGGCCAGAAGCCCGCCGAATCCTGCGGCCCCTGCGAGTGCGCCCACAGCAATACGGCGGATCTTTTTTTCGTAAGGCTCGTCTTTTTGCAGCATGGAATAAGCGCCTGTAGCGCCACCGCCCAGCAGCCCGCCCACGAACGCGCCCAGCGCAATATCAAACCCGCGGCGGGTCATGCGCGTATCTTCCAGATGCTTCATCTGCGCCTCTACCCTTGGCTGATTGCGCAGCGCGATCACTTCGGCGCTGATGTCTTTGCTTACGTCATTGATGGTTTTGGCGATGTGGGTGGGCATGGGTTTGGTTATTTGCACCATGATGCCGTTGTTGGGGTGGGTGGCCCATGTGGCGAAGTCCTGCACCCCTTGCACGCCGTGTTGTTCGTAGATTTTCTGGAGTACGACTACGCCTATGACCAACGAAGGGCTTTTGCCGCTATCAATTTCCGTGATCGCTTTGCCGATATCGGGGATGCCAAGGAGCTGCTTTTGCACTAGCTCAACTTTGGACATGGTTAGCCGTGCGGGTTGCTGCGGGTGGGGCTTGCGGCCACGTCGTTGCGCTGGAGCCATTCGATGGCGCCGCGACCGCCGATGGTGACTTCGCCGTCGCCTTCGCTGATGACGATGGCGCTTTTTTGCGGGTCGTGCGGGTTGTTCGGGGCAATGAAAGTATCCACCAGTTCGCGGATTTTGCCTTCGCGGTAATCGGCTATCACGGCGGGGTCGCGGGTGGCGATTTCGGGGCCGTTGCGGGTGTGGCTGGTTCTGCGCCAGAGGGCTTTTTGCATGCGGCCCAGCACAAGGTTCATGCCTGATTGCAGCAGGTAGGCCTGCTTTACGGCTTCGGGGCTGCAATGAAGTGCGATTTCGCCTGCTTTGGCAGTGCCTAATACGGCGGGGATTTGTTCGGCGCTAACGGAGCTTATATGTTCGAGCCCTTCAGGGGGAACATAGGGCTTGTCCGTCATTAGCTGACCTTTTCCTCGGCGGCGTTGATGCCCAGCATTTTCAGCTTACGGTGCAAAGCAGAACGCTCCATGCCCACAAACGACGACGTCTTGGAAATGTTGCCGCCGAAGCGTTCGATCTGGGCTGCGAGATATTGCTTCTCGAACAGTTCGCGCGCGTCGCGCAGCGCCATGGACATAATGTCGGCGTTGGTTTCGGGGCGGGCAAGCACGGGGTTGCTGGTCAGGATTTCCGGCGGAAGTTCGTCGGCGCGGATGAAGTCCTTGCTGTCATTGGTCATGATGAGCAGCCATTCCATCATGTTGCGCAGCTGGCGCACATTGCCGGGCCAGGGGTAGGATTGCAGCATGGCCACCGCTTCTTCGGCGAGGTCGCGCACGGGCATGCCGGCCATTTCGGAGGCGCGCTTCAGGAAGTAGCGGCAGAGTTCGGGGATGTCTTCGCGGCGGTCTTTGAGTGCGGGCATGCGCAAAGGGACCACGTTCAGGCGGTAGTACAGATCTTCGCGGAAGCGGCCTGCGGCGATTTCGGCCTCTAAGTCGCGGTTGGAACCGGCGATAATGCGCACATCCACCTCAACGCGGCGGGTTCCGCGCATGCGGGTGAAGCTTTGCTCCTGCAGGGCGCGAAGCACTTTGCCTTGCGTTTCGAGCGGCATGTCGGCCACTTCGTCAATGAACAATGTGCCGTTGTGGGCGCGTTCAAATAAACCCAGTTTTTCGGCGCCGCCCGTGGGGTTGGAATCTTCGATGCCAAATAATTCGGCTTCGACGCGATCAGGCGTCAGGCCCGTTGCGTTCATCAGCACGAAGTTGCCAGCGGAGCGCGGCGACTTGGCGTGGATGAGGCGGGCGAGCATTTCCTTGCCGGTTCCGGGAGCGCCGGTGATGAGGATGCGGCTGGAGGTGGGCGCGATTTTTTCCAGCGACAGGCGAATCTGCTGGATGGATTGCGAGTTGCCGTTGAGCTGCATTTCCAGCTTGCCGCGGGCTTTCAGCTCGATGTTTTCGCTGCGCAGGCGGGCATGTTCCAGCGCGCGGGCGACCAGCAGCAGGAGGCGGTCTTCCTTGAAGGGTTTTTCGATGAAGTCATACGCGCCCATTTTGATGGCGCTTACGGCGGTTTCGATGTTGCCGTGGCCGGAGATCATGATGACCGGCATGTGGGGATATTTTTTCTTTACCAGCTCAAGAATGCCGAGGCCGTCGAGTTCGCTGCCTTGCAGCCAGATGTCGAGGACCAGCACGGAGGGGACGCGCTCAGCAATGGCTTTGAACGCGGTGTCGCTGTTATGCGAGGTGCGGGTGGCGTATTTGGCATCTTTTAAGATATCGGAAATCAGGTCCCGGATATCGGCTTCATCATCAACGATCAGAATGTCTGCGGTCATAGGTCTCTGCGATCAGGAATTTTTTTGATTATGGAGTGATTTAGCTTGCGGCATTTATATCACAGTGTTGCAAAAAAGAAAGTGTTACTCGCGCTCCACCACTAGGAATATTTTCTATATTTAACTGCCCCTTATGGTCGTCTATGATTTTTTTGACGATAGACAGGCCCAGTCCGGTTCCCTTGGTGCGGGTGGTGACATATGGCTCCAGCATCTGCTGCATGCCGCTTGCGGGGAAGCCCGTGCCATTATCTTCAACTGCAAGGATAATTTTGCCGTCTTTGCAGGTCAGGCTCAAGGAAATACGCCCTTTTTCGGGGGTTTCTTCGGCGCTTTGGCGGGCCTCGATGGATTCGGCGGCATTTTTCAGCACATTGGTCATCACTTGCGTGATCTGGCGCTCGTCGCAGCTCATGGGAAGCTGGTCGGGCAGCTCCTGTGAATAATCAATGCCGGGGTTGGCGACTTGTGCGGAGAACACCGCTTTTTTCACGATTGCGGATAAATCTTCACCTGCAAAACGCGGGGTGGGCATGCGTGCGAAAGATACGAATTCTTCCACCATTTTGCTGATGTCGCCGACATGGCGCACGATGGTGTCGGTGTATTTTACGAAGGTGTCCTGATCCTCAGTAATGAACCTCAAATATTTGCGCTTCAGGCGCTCGGCGGAAAGCTGGATGGGGGTGAGCGGGTTTTTGATTTCATGCGCAACGCGCCTTGCGACGTCGGCCCATGCGGCATTGCGCTGTGCGGCGACCAGCAGCGAAATATCGTCGAAGGTTACGATGAACCCTTCGATTTGCGTGTCGAACTGCTCGACGGTAACGCGCACATGCAGCGTCAGGGTTTTACCGTTATTATTGAGCGTAAGGGTTGCCTGAGCGATGTCGCCGGGCAGGTCTTCGGCGTGTTGCAGCGAGTCCTGAATGCCGGGAAGCACGTCGGCGATCACGGATTCAGGGGTAATGGTGAGGTCAATTTTGTTCAGGATGCTGAGCGCGGAGCGGCTAAACAGGGTGATGTTCTTCTGGCTGTCGAGGGCGATCACGCCTGCGGAAACGCCTGCCAACACCGCTTCGCTGAAGCGGCGGCGCTCGTCTAAACTACGGTTTGCGAAGATCAGGTCGGAGCGCTGGGCTTCGAGCTGTTCGGTCATGCGGTTGAAGGAGCGGCTGAGGGTTGCCAGCTCGTCTTTTTGCGAATTGCCGTCAATTACGCGGGCGGAAAAATCGCCGCCACGCACGCGCTCTGCCGCCAGCACTAAAGCTGAAATGGGCTTGGTGAGCCGGGCGGCGAACACCATGCCGTACCAGATGGAGGAAAGTAACAGCAGTAATGTGAGGACGACGAACACCATCTCGAACGTGGTTTCCAGATTATCGAGATGGCTTTTGAGGGTGTTGTATTCATTCACCGCGCCTTGAGTGTGCTCCATGTGGGCGAGTACTTTATTATCAATAAGGCGGCCCACCAGCAGGTAGGTGTTTTCCAGCCCTTCGAGCTTCATGAGCGCTCGCACTTTGTCGTATTCAGTATTTAAGATAATCACGTCGCCTTTGTCGGCGCGCTCCAGCAGGTCCTGGGGTATATGCTCGAAGGCGAGTGCGAAGCTGAGCCTTCCTTGCGCGATGATGCGGTTGCCCTGGAAAACGATGGCTTCGGTCAGGTTGCGCAGTGCCGATTGCGTGCCCACGATGCGGTTAAATTCCATGGGGTCGGAAAGGGCTAAATTGCTTACCTGATTCAGGTCGTTTGCCATGGCCAGCGCGTCGGCGCGGATGTTTTCCTTGTGTTCGGAGAGGTAGGCTTCGGCCACTGCCAGAGACTCATTCACCGCCGTTTGCACACGGTCGTTAAACCATGTCTGGATGCCGAGATTGAAAAAGAGCGCTGCGAAAATGGAGACGATGATGGTGGGGGTGATGGTGACGATTGAGAAGAGCAGCAAGATGCGCTTTTGCAGTTGCGAGCCGGTGGAGCCTGCGCGAAGTGACGCCCAGAGGTTATAGATGCGCCGCGCAATGATGGCGACCAGCACCATAAGCAGCGCGATGTCTACCGACAGGAATGTGAGTACCCGTTTGGGCTTCAGGCTGATATGGCCCGCGTCGCCGGAGATAACCATGTAGGTGGAGATGCCCGCGACGAAGGCGGCGAATACCATGATAATCGCGACGTTGCGGTAAAGCCATTGGCGAGGGTTGGGAAGAACGAGCATGGCCCCTACCCTGCCATCAGCATGTCTACGTCCACACCAAGGTCGGCGATTTTCTTGCGCAGGGTGTTACGGTTGATGCCCAGCACGAAGGCAGCCTTCACCTGATTTCCGCCCGTTGCGCGCAGCGTCATTTCAATCAGGGGTTTTTCCACCAGCGGCAGGATGCGGTCATACAGCCCCGGCGGTGGCAGCTCGTCGCCGATGTGGGCGGCGAAATACTGGCGCAGGTGGGCCTCCACATTTTTTTCCAATGTGCCGGACTGGGTTTCGCCGGGGGATTCCTTGTGGCCTGCGTTTACTTCATCGAGAAAGCTTTGCTTGGCGATGATGCTTTCGGAATAGAGCGCCGCGAGGCGGTACATCATGTTTTCCAGCTCGCGCACGTTGCCCGGCCAGTTATGGGCTTGCATGGCCTGAATGGTTTCGGCGTCGAGGATTTTGGGCGAGAGGCCTTTATCGCTGGCTTTGCGCAGGAAATACTGGGCCAGCGGGGCGATGTCTTCCTTGCGTTCGCGCAAGGGCGGTACGCGGATGGGAACCACGTTCAGGCGGTAGTATAAATCTTCGCAGAACTGGCCGGCTTTGACGAGCTGGATGAGATCGCGGTGGGTGGCGCAGATGATGCGGACGTTGGTTTTGATGAGGCGGGTGCCGCCTACGGTGATGTATTCACCTTGCTGGAGTACGCGCAGGAGTTTGGTTTGCGCGTCCATAGGCATGTCGCCGATTTCGTCGAGGAACAGGGTGCCGCCTTCGGCTTGCTCGAACTTGCCGGATTTGCGGGCCTGTGCACCCGTGAAGGCGCCCTTCTCATAACCAAACAATTCGGATTCCACCAATTCACGGGGGATGGCGGCCATGTTGATGGCGACGAAGGGGGCTTTTTTGCGTTTGCCGAGCTGGTGCAGCGCGCGGGCCACGAGTTCTTTGCCGGTGCCGGATTCGCCGATGACAGTGACGGTGAGGTCATTGTTTACGAGCCTTGCCAGCGAGCGGTAAATTTCCTGCATGGCGGGGGATGTGCCGATGAAATGTTCGGCGTCGCGGATTTCTTCTTCCTGTTCCTTGAGCGAGGCTTCGGAACCTTTGCCGGAGGTGAGCAGGGATTTTTCGACATAATCCTGCAATACATTCAGGTCGAAGGGCTTGGGCAGGAATTCGTATGCGCCCACCTGATTGGCCTGCACTGCGGTCATGAGGGTGTTTTGCGCGCTGATGACGATGACGGGCAGGTCGGGGCGGGCTTTGTGGATGTCGGGCAGCATGTCGAGGCCGTTGGTGTATGGTGCGGGTACGGGCATGCGCACATCGGTGATGACCACGTCGCCAAGGCCCTGGCGCACCCACTCCATGAGCTGTTCGCCGTGGTGGGCGACCATGGGTTCCCAGCCGCGCTTCTTGATGGCGTGGGACAGCACCGTGCAGATGGCTTTGTCGTCGTCAGCGATCAGGATGGTGGGCGTCATGGTTTATCCTTGGTTGCGCGGTAGTTTCGTGCGTTAGCGGCGCTGTGTCAACCTCTTACACTATTAAGTAGCACAGGCTAATGATACGTTGAACTTGGCGCCGAAGCTGGAATCCTTGTCCAGCTCCACCACAGCGCCCAGATCGGAAGCGATTTTGGCCACAATGGCCAGCCCAAGCCCCCTGCCCTCTTCTTTTGAAGAGATGAAAGGCTCGAATAAGCGGTTGCGCATGTCTTCGGGGATGCCTGCGCCGTTGTCCTCGATGCTGACCATGATGGGGAGCGACACGCGCTCTTCGGATTTGCCGAGTTTGTAGCGATAGCCGCTGCGGTAGGCGGTGGTGAGGGTGATGGTTGCGTCTTTCACATTCGCGATGGCTTCGGCAGAGTTTTTGATGACATTCAGGAACAGCTGCACCAGCAGGTCGCGGTGGCTCAGCACCAGCGGGAGCGAGGGATCGTAGAGTTCGCGGAAGGTGACGTGGGCGGCAAAGCCGGTTTTGGCAATGGAGATGACGTATTGCAGCACTTCGTGGATGTTTACGGGCTGTAACTGGCCGGGCACGCCGCCTGCGAAGACTTCCACCTGCGCCAGCAAATCGCGCACGCGGTCTACTTCGAGGCAGATTAAATCGGTGAGCGGCTGGTGTTCGGCGGGCACTTCGTCGCGCAATAGCTGGGCTGCACCGCGAATGCCGGAGAGCGGGTTTTTGACTTCATGGGCAAGCATTGCGGCCATCACGCCTGCGGTGCGGGTGGCTTCCTGTTTCCATTCGCTGGCGGCCACGCGGTCTAGGCCGTCGGCTTTTTCGATGGTGATGAGGAGCTGCGTTGCGGCCTTTTTTTCGCTGTCGTAAAGCGGGGTGAGATGCACAGTGGCAATGCGATGATTCTGCGGTAGCGGGATGGTGCGTTCAAACAGGCTCATGCCCTCGCCTTCGCTCATCGAGCGGGCGCACAAGGCACACAGTTCTGCGTCGAAACCGGGAAGCGCGGAAAGCTGCTTGCCGCTGGCCTGGGATGCGGAAAAGCCAAAGAAATTTTCGGCTGTGGGATTTACGAACTCTACTTCCAGCGCAGCGTTTAGCGCTAAAATCGCGGATGGCAAAGCATTGAGATACGTGAGCGCGGAGGATGGTTCCGGCTGCTTCATGCGGCGCAGGAATAGCCTTCGTCGCCTTCACAGAGGGCGGCGGTGGCTTCCACGGGCTTGTCCAGCACCGACGCATAAAACGCGAGGACTTCTTCCTTCACGCGGTCGGGGTCGTGCATGGTGTTGATGCGCTGGCGGTATGACGAGGAGTCGAACAGGCCGTTGGAATACCAGCCGAGATGCTTGCGCGCGATCATCACGCCATTGGTTTTGCCGTAATGGGTGAGGATGTCTTCGTAATGTTCCAGCACGGTTTGGGCCTGCTCGGTGAGCGTGGGCGCGGCGATGCGTTCGCCGGTGCGCAAATAATGCGCCACTTGGGCGGGGAACCACGGGCGGCCATAGGTGCCGCGACCGATCATCACGCCATCGGCGCCGGACTGGGCGAGCGCGGCGTCCACGTCGTCAAAATTATTGATGTCGCCATTGGCCAGCACGGGGATTTTTACGGCGTCTTTAACGCTACGGATAAAGCTCCAGTCGGCGTGGCCCTTATACATCTGGCAGCGGGTGCGGCCATGCACGGTGAGCATTTGTATGCCCACGTTTTCGGCGTGTTTGGCGAGGCTTGCGGCATTGCGGGAGTTATCGTCCCAGCCAGTGCGCATTTTCATGGTCACGGGGATTTTCACCGCTTTCACGATGGCTTCCATGATGGCGGTGGCGAGTTTTTCGTCGCGCATCAGGGCGGAGCCGGCGTTGCCGCCCACCACTTTTTTCACAGGGCAGCCGAAATTGATGTCAATGATGTGTGCGCCACGGTCTTCGTTCATCTTGGCGGCTTCGGCCATCACTTCGGGGTCGCAGCCTGCAAGCTGCACGGCAAACGGCGTTTCCATGGGGTCGAAGCTGGTCATGCGCTGGACGTTGTGGTTGTCAATCAGCATGGCGCGGCTGGCGATCATTTCCGATACGACCTGGCTTGCGCCGTAGCGCTTCACCAGACGGCGAAACGGCAAATCGGACACGCCGGTCATGGGCGCAAGCCATACCGGGTCGTTTACCTGAATCGGGCCAATCGAAATTGCCATTGTTTTTTGCTCTGTTATTTTGCCATAAGGGGCGCTAAAGTGCTGCCAAATCTGCCGCACTCTATAGCTTAGCGGGCCACTATTTTCAAGGAATTAGGAGCAATTTCTCCGCGCATGCCGCCAAAACCCCGCGAAAAAACCATTGCACTGCTGGTCGCCGCCGGAAAAAGCGAGCGAATGCAAGCTGATAAGGCAAAGCCCTATTTGACGCTGGACCGCGAATCGGTGCTGCGCCGCACGGTCAAAATTTTCATGGAACACCCGCTGATTGACGGTGTGCGGGTGGTAATACGGCGCGAACATCATGGGGCGTATAAGCAAGCTATTGAGGGACTTACGCTTTTTCCGTGCGTGATTGGCGGCGACAACCGGCAGGATTCGGTGTATCGGGGGCTGGAAAGCATTGCCCACCGGGGGCCGGAGCGGGTTCTGGTGCATGATATTGCCCGGCCCATGGTGAGCGCGGAGCTGATTACCCGCGTGGTGCAGGCGCTGGATACACATGAGTCGGTCATCCCGGCGCTGCCCATTACCGATACGATTAAACGCGCCGAGGGCGGCATTGCGCAAGAGACGATTCCGCGCGAAGGGCTGTACGGCGTACAAACCCCCCAGGGGTTCCATTACGCGCCGCTTTTTGCTGCGCACCGGGCGCTGCACGGCAAAGGGCTTACCGATGATGCCGCGGTGATGGAGCGCAGCGGCAGCAAGGTATTCCTCGTTGCGGGCGAAGCCACCAACATCAAAATCACGACACAGACGGATCTGGAGCATATGCAAACCACCCTCAAAAACTCGCTGGAGACCCGCGTAGGCATGGGCTACGACGTGCATGCGCTGTTGCCGCACGATGCGGACACGCCGGTTGCGCGCCAATATATCAAAATCTGCGGCAGCCATATTCCTTTCACCCATTATTTGCAGGGGCATTCGGACGCGGATGTGGGGCTGCATGCGCTGGTGGATGCTATTCTGGGCGCGCTGGGTGACGGCGATATTGGCACGCACTTTCCGCCAGACGATCATCGCTGGAAGGGCGCGGACTCGGAGCGGTTTTTGATGCATGCATATGAGCTGGTGGCGCAGCGCGGCGGCGAGATCGCGCATCTGGACGTGACGCTGATTTGCGAACGCCCGAAGATTGGGCCGCACCGCGAACAGATGGTGCAGCATATTGCGCAGCTTTTGAAACTTACGCCGGACCGGGTGAGCATTAAAGCCACGACGACGGAAAAACTCGGTTTCGCCGGGCGCAGCGAGGGTATTGCGGCGCAGGCAGTTGCCACCTTACGTTTGCCAAGGAACTGATATGCACATCAAACACAAGTCCAAGCGCGTGCCCAACAAGCTCAAAGAAGGCCACGTGATGGGCGCGTGGTGGTATATTGCCACATGGTTCGGGTGCGGTATTTCGCCGTATGTGAGCGGCACGGTGGGGTCGTTGGGCGCGTTGCCTTTTGGGTTTGTGATTCAATATTATTTTGGGAATTACGCGCTGTTTGCGGCGTCGCTGATTATTTTTGCCATCGGCACATGGGCGTCGAACCAGTATTTGCTGCATATGGAATCGGGCGAGGATCCGGGCGAGATTGTGGTGGATGAGGTGGCGGGGCAGTGGCTGACATTGTGTGTGTTGTTCCCCACGTGGCAGTCGTATCTGGTGGGTTTTATTTTGTTCCGCACCTTTGATATTTTGAAGCCGTGGCCCATTTCGGTGGCCGACCGCAAAATCAAGGGCGGGTTTGGCGTGATGTTTGACGACATGCTGGCGGGGCTATACCCCATTCTTGTCGTGCTTGTGATATTGCTGGAGGCGCATTACTTTGGTTCGGGCAAGGCGCTGCTGCCGGTGATGAATTTCCTTGGGGGTAGCTATGTCCAGTAACAAAAAACTCGTGGTAAAAGCCGAAGGCGTGCTGGAAGGTTTTCGCCGCAAAAAGCTGAAACTGGCGATTGCGGAGTCCTGCACCGGCGGGTTGCTTTCCATGCTGCTTACGGAAGTTCCGGGCAGTTCAGATGTGTTTGAGCGCGGGTTTATTACCTATTCCAATGCCAGCAAGACCGACATGCTGGGCGTTTCTGCGCCCCTGATCCGCAAGCATGGCGCAGTGAGCCGCGAAGTGGTGGAAGCCATGGCCCGTGGTGCGATTGCGCATTCCAAGGCAGATGTGGCGATTGCCATTACGGGTGTTGCAGGACCGGGCGCAAGCGAGAACAAGCCTGCGGGCATGGTGCATATGGCCATTGCTGCCAAGAATGACGAAACCGTGTTCTGGCAGGAATTCCGCTTCGACGGTGACCGCACTACGGTTCGCAGCAAAGCGGCAAGCAATGCACTCAGCCAGCTTCGTAAGGCCGCTGCGCTGCTTTAAAGAACGCTCAAGCGCCGCTAAGGCTGCGCGCCTCAATGGCGCTAGTCGCTGCGCTCCGCATATATTTTTTGCTTTAAGCTTTCTTCGGTTTTGCTTTTAGCACTTTTGCGCGTTCGGGCAGGCTTACCTGTTGGCCGCGGGCGAGTGCGAGGGCGTCGGCGGGAACGTCATGGGTGATGACGCTGCCTGCGCCTACGATTGCGCCTTCGCCGATGGTGACGGGGGCAACGAGGGCGGAGTTGGAACCAATGAAGGCATTCGCGCCGATGATGGTTTGGTGCTTGTTGATGCCGTCGTAATTACAGGTGATAGTGCCTGCGCCGATATTGGCGTTTTCGCCGATGGTTGCGTCGCCGATATAGCTTAGATGGTTGGCTTTTGCGCCTTTGCCCAGCGTGGCTTTTTTGACTTCCACGAAATTGCCGACATGGGCGTTTTCACCCACGATGGCGCCGGGGCGCAGGCGGGCGTAGGGGCCGATGATGGCGCCACTGGCGACGTTTGCGCCTTCGATGTGGGAGAAAGATTTGATTTCGACATTGCCCGCAATGGTAACGCCGGGGCCGAAGACGACTTGGGGATGGACTACGACGTCTTGGCCGAGGATGGTGTCTTCGCAGAGATAGACGCTGCTGGGGTCAATGAGGGTTGCGCCGTTTTCCATGGCTTTCGCGCGGAGGCGCTGCTGGAGGGCGTGTTCGGCTTCGGCGAGTTGTGCGCGTGTGTTGATGCCCATGGCTTCCTCTACGGTGATTGGCACCATGACGGTGCGTAAGTTTTTGGCTGCTGCCATTTCGATGAGTGCGGTGAGGTAGTATTCGCCCGTGACGGGGGATGGTTGCAGGTTTTGCAAGGATTCGCGCAGGAAGCCAGCGTCGAAGGCGATGATGCCTGCCCAGACCCATGTAATCTTTTTTTCTTCTGCACTGGCGTCTTTGCATTCGACGATGCGCTCGACATAAGGCTCCTGCTTCATGACGAGGCGACCATAGCCGGTGGGGGGATTGGGCTGCATGCCCAGCAGGGAGATGGCGGCTTTTTCGGATGCGTGGCGGGCCAGCAGCGCGTCGAGGGTGGCGGTGGTGACCAGCGGGGTGTCGCCGTACAGGATCAGGACGGTGCCTTCAAATCCTTCGAGTTGCGGGAGGGCGCATTTGACAGCGTGGCCGGTTCCCTGCTGCTTGTCCTGGGTTGCGAACAGGCAGGATTTTTGGGTGGTGGTGGCGGTTGCGCGCACGGTGCCCATGTGGGGTGCGGTGACGAGGACGGTTTTGGCGGGGTTCAGGGGGGCGGCGCTTTGTAGCACATGGCTGATCAGGGGCTGGCCGCCTAGTTTGTGCATGACTTTGGGCAAAGCGGAGCGCATGCGCGTCCCCTGCCCTGCGGCAAGGATTACGGTTGCGAAATTATGCTTGTGCTGGTCGGTCATGGGGCTAGAATCCTTCATTAACCTTTCTATAGTTTATACATCGGCCAAAATACAGGGGATTTTTATGGATGTCATGGCGTTGGTAGCGTTGGTGCTGGGGATTGCGATTGGTGCATGCCTTGGCTGGATGCGGGGTAAGCAGCTTCTGGCGGGCGCGGTTTCGCGCGAAGAGTTTGACCGCGAGATGACGGAAAAGACGACCCTGCAAGCCGATTTTAAGAATGCGCAGGAGCGGTTGCGCGATATGAATAATTCGCTGGAAACGATGAACCGTGAGCTGATTGAAGCGCGTGAGCGGATTCATGCGGCGAAGGCAGACGGCGACATGCAGCAGAAGCTGCTGGCGAAAAAAGAAGAAGAAATGGCCAAAAGCCAAGAGATGCTGAAGCTGCAATTCAAGGAAATGTCGGCGGTGATGCTGGAAGAAATGGGCGCGAAGTTTAACGTGCAGTCGGAGAAGAAGCTGGGCGACTTGCTGCTGCCGATGAAGGATAAGTTGGGTGAATTTGAAAAGCTGGTGACGGATTCTTTTACGCAGCAGGGCAAAGAGCAGCATTCGCTGAAGGATGTGATTGAAAAGATCGTGTTGCAGACGGACGGGCTGACCAAGGCGCTGCGCGGGGATGTGAAGGCGCAAGGTAACTGGGGCGAAATCATGCTGGAGCGCATTTTAGAGGCTTCGGGGCTGGAAAAGGGTGTGGGGTATACCACGCAAGGCACCGACATGGGGCTGATGGACGAACAGGGCAACCGCAAGCGCCCGGACGTGATTGTGCATCTGCCCGATGGCAAGCATATCATCATTGATTCCAAGGTGTCGCTGACCTCGTATGAGCGTTATTGCGAACCCACTGACGAAGCGGCGAAGGCCATGCATTTAAAGGATTTTATCCGCTCCATCAATGCGCATGTGACGGGGCTTTCGGCGCAGAAATACCAGAATCTGAAGGGGCTGGAAGCGCCGGATTTTGTGTTGTTGTTCATGCCGATTGAGGGGGCTTTTTCGCTGGCGGTGCAGCAGGACGCGAGCTTGCATTCCAATGCGTGGGACAAGCGCATTGCGATTGTTTCGCCCAGCACTTTGTTTATTTCGCTGAAGACGGTTGCATCGCTATGGGCGATTGATAACCAGAATAAGAACACAGCGGAGATCGCGCAGCGTGGGGCGGCGCTTTACGATAAGTTTGCCGGGTTTATTGACGATATGGGCTCGATCAAGAAGGCGCTGGATGCGACGAATTCGCGTTTCGACAGCGCCATGGGCAAGCTCAGCACGGGTCAGGGTAATTTGCTGCGGCAGGCGGAGATGATGAAGCAGCTTGGGTTAAAGACGACCAAGTCGCTGCCGAAGGAACTGCTGGATCAGGTGGAAGAGAACAACCTGATCGCTGCGGACGTTTAGTTACTTCTTGTATTCGAGGCCCATCAGGCGGTAGCTTTCGCTGTCGTCTTTCCAGCCGGAGCGGACTTTGACGAAGAGGTTGAGGTTCACTTTTTTGTCGGTCATGCGGGTGAGTTCGTGGCGGGCTGCAATGCCGACCGCTTTGATCATGGCGCCTTTTTCACCGATCACGATTTTCTTCTGGCCTTCGCGCTGCACGGTGATGGCCTGGGCGATGGTGATGCTGGTGTCGGTTTCGTCCCATGTTTCGGTTTCGACGAAAATGGAATAGGGAAGTTCCTGATCGAGCTTCATGAAGAGTTTTTCGCGGGTGATTTCGGCGGCGAGCATGCGCATGGGGATGTCGCTCATGTGGTCTTCGGGGTAGAGGAATGGGCCTTCGGGGAGCTGCTGGCTTAAGTAGCTGGTGACGTCTTTTACGCCATCGCCTTTTAGGGCGGAGATCATGAAAATGCGGTCGAAGAGTTTGAAATTGTCGCAAGCCGTGGCGAGGGCGAAGAGCGTGGGTTTGTCTATGCTGTCCACCTTGTTCAGGGCGAGGCAGATGGGTTTGGATTTGTTGCGCTTCAGGGCTTCGATGATCTGCTTGCTGCTTTCGCGCAAGCCGAGGTTTGCGTCAATCAGCATCAGCACCGCGTCGGCGTCGCCGATACCGCTCCATGCGGCTTGCACCATGGCTTTTTCAAAGCTTTTGGCGGCGTCGAAAATGCCGGGGGTGTCTACGAAAATGAGCTGGGCGTGGCCCGATACCATAACACCGCGGATGTTGAAGCGGGTGGTTTGCACCTTGGGCGTGACGATGGAAACTTTGCCGCCGACAAGCTGGTTGATAAGGGTGGATTTGCCTGCGTTTGGTTCGCCGATGATGGCGACTACGCCGCAACGGGTTTTCAACTCATTTGTATTATTGGCGCTCATTCTTTTTTCTCCACTTTGGTTATCCACTCCATGCCCAGCGTACCTGCGCGGCTGGTGACGCGGATGGCGTCGCCGGGGCTTAGGCGGTCATAGAGTGGTTTGCTGATTTTTAAAGACAGGATGCCACCGCCCGCCCAGTCCTGCACATGCAAGTGGTAGGTGGTGGATTTGCGGCTGTGGTTTGCGTAGGTGTCGCGCACGGGCTCGTCGTGGATGAGGGGGGCGGAGGTATCGTAATAACAGTTGGTGAACCACAGGGAGGTCACGGCGCAAAGCACGGCGCTCCAGCTGGTGATGCGGCAATATTCCATGAGTATTGCGTGGCCCTTGCTGCTTTGGCGGAAAATGGCGACGATGACTGCGAAGCCTGCGAGGAAGAAGCAGGCGGCCACTTGCAGCGTCATGGGCCAGAGGTTGCCCCAGCGCACCACCTGATAGCCCATGATGAGGTTGGTGGTGAGGTTTACGAAGGCGATGGTGAGGAGTGCGGCGGGCAAGCGGTGGAAGAAATGGCCGATGCCGTCTTGCAGGTTTTTTTTATTCTGGGATTGGGGGATTGCGTTTTCGAGCGAGGCCTTCAGGGCTTGCAGCGCGTCGAGGATGGGGTCAATAGTGTCGGGGGGTGTGGCGACTGGTTTTTCGAGGCGGGCGATGAGGTGGGTGGGGGTGGCGCGGATGTCGCGCACGCCGCTGGCGAAGGCCGCCATGACAAGGGTTTGGATTTGGGCGCTGGATTGTAATTTGGATTGGAACGTCGCGTCGTCGGAGAGGATGTAGGCGCGGCTGTCGAATTCGGGGTTTTCGGTTTGGAATTCTTTGCAAAAGCCCAGCGCCTTGGTGATGCGGTGGGTGAAGCGTTCTTTTTCCAGCAGGAATAAAAACGGGGTTTTGGCGCTGATGCCGATGCGGCTGGCGATGGGGCGGTTCTTTTTGCTCACCTCATGTTCCCACAGATACGGGCGGTCGGTGCGGGTGGTGCGGGGGGAGCCAAGCCAGATTTTGGGTGCGCGCTTATTGCCCCATGTGAGGCACAGCAGCGCGATGATGGCGAGGATAAGCGGGAAGCACATCAGGCTTGCCCGGAGCTTAAACGCGCAAGCAGCAGGCTTGCGGCGGATTGTTCGGCGAGGCGCTTGGCGCTGGCCGTTGCGGTTTCGGGTTCATGGCCCTGCACGCGGGCTTCGATGGTGAACAGGGGCGCGTGGGAGGGGCCAGAGCTTGCGAGCATCGCGTAGGCGGGTACGGGAAGCCCCCTCGCCTGCGCCCATTCCTGCAGCGCGGTTTTGCCGTCTTTGGGTGGCTCTTGCGCGTCTTGGGCCAGCGTGTTCCAGCGCGGGCGGATGAAGGCTTCGGCGGCGGGCAGGCCACCATCGAGATAGATGGCGCCGAGAAGCGCTTCCATGGCGTCTTCCAGGTTGGAATCGTTTTCGCGGCCCTGCGCTTGTTTTTCGCTCGTGCCGATGTGCAGGGCTTCGCCGAGGTTGATGTCGCGGGCCACCTGGGCCAGTGTTTCGCCGCGCACTAGGCCTGCGAAACGGCGGGCGAGTTCGCCTTCTTTTTCATAGGGGAAAAGTTCGTAGAGGATGTGGGCGACGACGATGCCCAGCACAGAGTCGCCCAGAAACTCAAGCCGCTGGTTGCTTTTGACGCCTAAAACGCTTGGGTGGGTAAGCGCCAGCGTCAGCAGTTCGCTGTTGCGGAACTGGTAGCCGATTTTTTTTTCGAGCGCCGCGCTCATTCAACCAGCTTGAAGAAACGGAACCCGCGCAGCGAAGTAAACCAGCTGGTGGGGTCGCTAACGCTTGCGCTGCCATCGCTGGAGAAGAAGATCATGGCGGCGGGGCCGACGATATTTTGCTCCGGCACGTAGCCCACTTCGTTCAGGTAGCGGCTATCGCGGGAATTGTCGCGGTTGTCGCCCATCATGAAATAATGGCCTTCGGGCACTTCATAGATCGGGGTGTCGTCGGCGGGGCCGTGGGTGAGTTCTTTCAGGATATGGATCACTTTGCCTTCGGGCAGGGTTTCGGCAAATGCGGGAATGGATTTGGCGATGTTGTGTTCGTCATAATCGGTTTCGTTGGGCAGTTGTTCGCGCTTCAGGGCGGTGCCGTTGATGAATACGATGCCGTCCTTCACCTGGATTTTATCGCCGGGCATACCCATGATGCGCTTGATGAAATCAATGCGGGGATTTTTGGGCAGGCGGAAGACCACGATGTCACCGCGCTCAGGCTTTTTGAATTCAAGAATGCGGCCATCGAAATTGGGCAGGCCGAAAGGGAAGGAATAACGGCTGTAGCCATAGCTGAATTTGGAGACGAACAGGTAATCGCCAATGCGCAGGGTGTTTTTCATGGAGCCGGAGGGAATATGGAACGGCTCGAAGAAAAGGCTGCGGAAAATAAGGGCCAGCAGGAAGGCGATAAGCACGGTGCGGATGCTCTCATCCCATGAGGCAGTTTTTGGTTTATTTTCCGTTGGTTCAGTGGACATTTTGCGCCTTATTTCCTGCGTTTGGGGTGATGGTTAGTTGTAATCAGCTTATGGGCTTTTCGCAACGACTTATACGTTAAACAAATTTTAGCCAAGAGGCCTTATAGTAAGGGTCCACCTTGTTAGCTTAGGGATAGAAAAGTGCAAAACGCAGCCGCCGTGCAAGAACCAAGGCAAATGCCTGTAAAACTGGAAGATTTTGGGGAATTACAGGCTCGATACCAAGGGCTGTCGCTGGCCAGGCGCGCCGAAGCCGTGCTGTATGACGCCGAGCCAGCGCTATATGCTGCGGAAGAGATACTGGTCAAGATTTCGGGCAGTAAGCATATTGCGCAGGCGCTGCTGAATATTCGTAAAAGCCTGCCGCTGATTGGTAAGCTGCGCCCGTCGGAGGCGAAAAATATCCTGATTGACCCCTCCACCAACTTCATTGAAAGCACGCGCCACAAGCTTGCGGCGTGGCGGCGCACGATGGAGCGGTTGCGCGATGGCGAGGGCATTGAAAAAACGGGGGCGAAAGAACGCCTGCCGCAAGATTCGGCGATTGCGCTGGCTATCATGGGCAATTCCAGCGTGAGCAGCTATTTGTCCATTATCCAGATGATATTGGGCGAGACGGTGCGGGTGGATGGCAAGAACGCCAGCCAGTACGCCAAAACGACGGCGCAGGTGCGGCGCTGCTCAACCATCCTGAGCGATTGCGAAATCGCCGCGGAAATTGCCAAGTGCATCAACTAACCGAACGATCAATCCGGGGCGCGGGTGTGGGTGCGGGGCTGCTGCTGGTAAAGGCATCGGCCACGAGATAACCAGCGCCAAGCAAACCGGCACCTAGCAGCAGCGGGGCTGCGGCTTCCATATTATCAGGGCTTAGGGCCTTGAACACTGCGTCGCGCGCGGTGCCTGCGCCGCTGGCTAAAAGATTTCCGAAGTCGTTTGCGCTATGGGGATTGGAGTATTTGCCCAGTTCGCCATTTGCGGCCTGATGGGCTTGTATGGGGGTTTTTCCCTGGGCGATTGCCGCGTTGTAAGCGCTGTTGTTTATGCCCTCGATGCGTTGGGTTGCGCCTTTTTCCATATTTTCATAGACACCGCCAAGACCTAAGAAGCGCCCCATGCCTTCGCCGAAATGCGCCACTTGCGCGAACCAGCCGTTTTCCACGTTTCCTAAAAAGCCCTCATCACTCATATGCACCTCCTGATACTGATGATTGCAGTATAGCAGTGCGCACAGCGTTTGTGTGTGACGCTTGGGATAAGCCCGTGTGACGGGTTTTTGGGGATTTCGTGACGGAGGTGTCACAATCAGCGCGGCAACTAAATTGCGTTGTGTTTCAAGCGTTTTCGCTTGGGGGACGAGGGAATATTCAGGGCTTCGCGGTATTTGGCCACCGTGCGGCGGGCGACCGTGATATTGCGCTCGCGCAGGCCTTCGACGATTTCGTCGTCGGAAAGAATATGGTCGGGCGTTTCTTTTTCGATCATCTCGCCGATGTAGTGTTTGACCGATTGGGACGAGACGTCTTCCCCGCGCCCTTCGGCGCGTGCGAGCGCGGAGGTGAAGAAATATTTGAGTTCAAATGTGCCGCGCGGGCAGAGCAGGTATTTGCCATTCGTCACACGGCTGATGGTGCTTTCGTGGTAGCCGGTTTCGCCTGCGATGACTTTCAGGGTCATGGGTTTCAGGTATTTGACGCCAAGGCGGAAGAAGGCGTCTTGCTGTTTTACCAGTTCGCCGCCGACCTTCAGCATGGTTTGGGCGCGTTGTTCGAGGGCGCGCACCAGCCAATTGGCGGAGCCGAATTGTTCGCTTAGATATTGCTTGTCTTTGACGTTGCGGGTTTCGGTGGTGATTTTTTTGTAATAGCGCTTGTTCACCATGATTTTGGGGAAGTTGGCCATGTTGAGTTCAACGTGCCAATTACCATCTGGCAGGCGGCGCACAAAAATATCCGGCTCCAGCGTCTGGGCGATTTCGTGGGTGAAGCGGCCGCCGGGCTTGGGGTTTAGCGCGCGGATTTCGCCCACCATCTGGCGGAGGTCGTCTTTGTCCACGCCGCAGCGTTTTTGCAGTTCGTCGAACTTGCCGTCGGCCAGCATGTGCAGATTATCGAGCATGGCCTGCATGGCGGGGTCGAGGCGGTTTTGTTCGCGCAGCTGGATGGCGAGGCACTCGCTTAAGTTGCGCGCGCAGATGCCGGGGGGGTCAAAATTCTGCAAATCTTTCAGCACGGCTTCGACTTCGGGGGTTTCGGTGCCCAGCGTGTTGGCAAGGGTTGCGAGGTCTTCCTTGATGTATCCGGCTTCGTCCACCACGTCTATCAGGTGCGCGCCGATCATGCGTTTGATGGGGTCGTGGATGCTGAGGTTCAGCTGCTCCAGCAAATGATCGCGCAAGCTTGCGCCCTGCGAGGCGTTGTCTTCGATGCTGCGGGTGTCGTCGTCGCCGTCGTAGCCGCTGCCGTGGCTGGTGATGTTCTGGTCGTGGCGGAGGTAGTCGGTTTCGATTTCAAAACTATCATCCCATGCCTCACCTGTGCCGCCCATGTCGTTGCCGAAATCCTGGTTGTCGCCGAAGTCGGCTTCTTTGGGTTCGGCTTCGTAGTCGTTTTTCTTTTCTTCATCGTTTTGGGCGGGGGCTTCTTCGCCGTCTTCTTGCAGGAAAGGGTTCTTTTCCAGCTCCTGTTCAACGAACTCGCGCAGCTCCAGCGACGTGCATTGCAACAGCTTGATGGACTGCTGCAACTGCTGGGTCATGACCAGTGACTGGCCCTGCCGTAGCTCTAATTTAGGTCCTCCGCTCATAAATATGGTATATTTCCGTAGTTTAGTAAGCAGATATGGGTGTTTTGCGCGTCATCATATTGTCATGTTTTGGAAAATGACAATAGTTTTGACTGCTATACAATAGACTATCGGTTTGGATAGACAAGGTCCCTATGGTTGTTGAATTTTTTGATGTTGCGCTAGGCGCGGTGGAAGGCGCCTTTCTGGTGCATGATTTTCCCGGTGGGAAAAACGCGCCGCGCAGCAGTGCGGCCGCTGTGCCGCTGGGGACTGCGGCGCTTTCGGGCCTGGCGGTCGGGGCATTTGCACACACGCAAAACCAAGCCATATGGGGCAGCGCGCTTGCGGGCGGCGCTATTCCGCTTTTTGGCCGGGGAAAAATTACGGGCGCGGGCATTGCCATGGCCGCCATTACGTCCACCGCCGTGGGGCTGGTGACATATACGGCGAAGACCAGCTGGGTGCAGCATGAGGGGCAAAAAAAAGCACATGACACACATGAACGGTAGGCAGTAATGGACTTTGGTGGCGGGGATTTTGGTGGCCTGTTTGATTTTGGGCATCATGGTGGGGGGCATCATGGTGGTGGGCATTATGACGGCGGGTTTCATCATGGCAGCGGGCATCACAGCGGTGGCGATATGTCGTGGCTGTGGGCTGGCGGCGCCGACGTAATCGGAGATGGGGCGGCTGTTACCACTACCAGTGGCAGCGCTGCATCGCGCAGCAGCGACAGCATGCGCATCAAGCCGCCTTTGCTGCTTTCAGCGGGCGCGGGCGTGGCGTCGGGGTTACTCACCGATAATCCTAAGGCGACATTCGTTGCCAGCCTGCTTTCGGGCGCGGCGATTCCTTATGCGGCGATGCATAAGCCTAATTTAGTTGAGGTGGGGCTTTCGGCGGGCGCTTCGGTGCTGGCGGGGGCGATTACGCAGCAAGCGAAGCATAACTGGCAGGAGCGCCAGAAAAAGCCCGATACGCAGGCCCAGCCGCAGCGCTAACCGGGTGTTCCCCGGTCTTTAAGTTGAAGCCCAATAAGATCTTTAAGCGCTGCTGTGTTTTCCGGCGTTTTGGGAATACGCATGACCCTGCGCGTGCCTTCCAGAATTTCTTTTTCCATGTCCTGATCGCTTTTAACCAGCGCGCGCTGGCGCTGCCCTGCTTCCTTGCGCTCCGCCTTGTCGCCGGTGAGGCGCTTATCTATCAATTCTATCTGATCTGGATCGAGCTGCACACGACCACCGGGTTCCACCGGGATTTCCCGTCCATCGGGGAAGACATTGGTGATGCGCACCGTTTTGGGCATGGCGCTGTTCAGTGCCACGTAAAGCGCCCAGTCGCGCCCCCTGCCCTGCTCTTGGCCGAGGGAGCGTTCGTATTCTTCCTTGCCGCTTTCCAGCTTTACCACTTTCCAGCCTTTTTTCGCTTCGTCGGCCATGAGCTGAATGTTGCGGATAAAGCTGGGAACGGCGCGGTCGAAGGCTTCCGGTTCCAGCGCTATGATGCGCACATGGTCGTCTTCGGGTTCGTAATAGGCCTTGCGCGTTTTTTCGCCTTTGGGCGTATCAATATAAGCGCTTCCCAGCGATTCGCCGAGCATGGGGTCCAGTATGTCTTCGGTGAAGCCCTGCGGCAGGGGAATGCGTTTTTGCATAGGGGTGTAGCCCGCTGCGAAAATATCGGTTTCGGCGATGCGCTCTCTTTTGCCGGTATTGCGCAGGGCATCGAAAAAATCGTTAGACACCAGCGCGCTGATGGCTTCGTCCTTATCGAGATATTGCCATGGTTCCTTAGGCAGGTCTTTGAGGGCGCTTACGGTGCGTTCAAATAAGGTGGGCAAGCGCTTACAGGCTGAAACGTTCGCCAAGATAGACGCGGCGCACATCCACGTTATTCACGATTTCAGATGGCGTGCCTTCCATCAGCACGGTGCCGTCATGCATGATGTAGGCGCGGTCAATGATGTCGAGGGTTTCGCGCACGTTGTGGTCGGTGATGAGTACGCCGATGCCACGATTTTTCAGGTGTTTTACCAGTTTGCGCACGTCATCTACCGCGATGGGGTCAATACCTGCCAGGGGTTCATCGAGCAGGATGAACGCAGGGCGGCTGGCCAGCGCGCGGGCGATTTCCACGCGGCGGCGCTCGCCGCCGGAAAGGGTGATACCTTGGGCCATGCGCAGGTGGGTGATGGAGAATTCGGCCAGCAGCTCGTCAAGCATCACCTGGCGGTTGGCGGGGTCTGGCTCAGAGATTTCCAGCACCGAGAGAATATTTTGCTCCACCGACAGGCCGCGGAAAATGGAAGCTTCCTGCGGGAGGTAGCCGATGCCGAGGCGGGCGCGGCGGTACATGGGCAACTTGGTAATGTCTTGCCCGTCGAGCTTGATTTCGCCGGTGTCGGGGCGGATGAGGCCGGTGATCATGTAGAAGCAGGTGGTTTTGCCCGCGCCGTTGGGGCCTAGCAGGCCCACGGCTTCGCCACGGCGCAAACGCAAGCTCACATCGCGCACCACGGGGCGGCTGGAGTAGCGCTTGCCGATATGCTCCACTTCAAGCCCGATGGCGCTTTCGACCAGGCGGGGGCCGCCGGACTCGTCGGTGGCTTCGGGTGGTTTGCCGGGTTTGCCGCGCAGTTTGCTCATGTTATTTTTTGTCCTTTTCGGGCACGAAGAGTGCGCGCACGCGCTTTTTGCCACCTGTGCCGCCGGATGCGGTGGCGGCTGCGCCTGCTTCGCTTACGATTTTGCTTTTGCCGGTTGCGAAATTATAGACGAGGTTTTCGCCTTCCAGCACGTTTTTGCCGCGGGTCAGGACCACATGTCCATTCAGGTGGATTTCCTGCTCGTCCACGTCGTATGTGGCGGTTGCGCCGCTGGCGGTTTCTTCAGGCGTGGCGAGAAATACGTTGCCTACCGCATCAATTTTTTTAATAGCGTTTTCTTCCTTGGCGGCTGCTTTGGGGGCTTTTTTGCCCTTGGCCTCTTCGCGCTTGGCGTAGAACACATTCATGCTGTCGGCGGTCAGGCGCAGATCGCCCTGAATGGCCACCACATGGCCGGTAAACGTTGCTTTGCTTTCTTCCTGCAGCACTTCCAGCGAGTCGGCGGTGACTTCGATGGGGGTGTGGTTGTCGCGCTTTTTGCCGAAGGAGGCAACAGGCTCAGCTTTTTTGGCGGATTTAGCGGCGGCGGGGCCGGAAACACCCAAGGCCAGCGTGGCTGCGAGGATGCAAATAACTGTCAGACGTGCGTCTTTCATAGGGCCTAACGATACAATTTGATTCTTACCGAATCGTTAAAACGAATGGATTTTCCATGCTCTGCCACGGAGAAACCTTTAGCTTTGAGCGTGCCCATCGGTCCCTGCCCTTCGACAGATGCGTCACCGTAGGCGCTGCCCTTCTGGATGTCAACGTTCACATGATCGGTGCGGAACTCGTAGCCGTTGTCGTAGAATACATCTACGCCGCTGGTTAGTTCCAGTTGTTTGGTGAGCAGGTTCAGCTTGCCCTGCCCGGCATTCAGCGCGATCCAGACGCCTTTTTCCATGGCGATGTCGGCGCGGATGTTGGTCAGCGACACATTGTCCTTGTCAAGCTGGATGGCTTTGTCGGCCATGACGGTGTAGGGGCGGTTATTGCCGTCCACGCCCTGATAATGCGGGTTGGCCATGATATTTTGCAGGATTGCGCTGGTTTTGGACATGTTTGAAAATACTACACGGGCGCTGTTTTCGCTGCTGCTGTCGGAGCCGACCCAGATGATGGCCGCCACAAGCGCTGCCACCAGCAGCCATAAAAAGCGCTTGGAGAGCGAGACAAAGCGCGTGTAATGCGCGTGTGGGCTCATGCGATTCCGGCGCGCAGGCAGTCGTGGATGTGGATGATGCCCACGGGCTTCTGGCCATCCATGGCGAAGAGCGTGGTGATGGAGCGCTGGTTCATGATGCCCAATGCTTCGGCGGCCAGTGCGCCTTCGCGGATGGTGGTGGGGTTGGGGGTCATGACGGCGTCGGCCTTCATCTGCAGCAAATCTTCGGCCATGTGCCTGCGCAAATCACCGTCGGTGATGATGCCCAGCAAGGCCCCTGCCCCATCCACCACGCCTGCGGTGCCGAAGGCTTTGGTGGTCATGGTGATGATAACGTCGCGCATTAAATCCGTGCTTTTGACCAGCGGCAGTTCGGTGTGCATGAGGTCGGACACACGGATGAAGGCCTTGCCCAGCTTGCCGCCGGGGTGGAAAACCGAGAAATGTTCCTTGGTGAAGCCACGGCGCTCCATGAGGGCGACGGCGAGTGCATCGCCCAGTGCCATCATCATGGTGGTAGACGTTGTGGGGGCGTCGGTGGGTGGGGCTTCGGGGGTTGCGGGCAGCACCATGGCCACGTCGGCGGCTTCGACCAGCATGGAGGTTTGCCTGCGCACCATGGCGATGAGCGGGATGCTGAAACGCTTGCAGTAGCCGATGATGGCGGTGAGTTCGGCGGTTTCGCCGGAATTGGAAAGGGCGAGGACCACATCGTCGGGTGTGATCATGCCGAGGTCGCCGTGGCTGGCTTCGCCGGGATGCACGAAGTGGGCGGGTGTGCCGGTGCTTGCAAACGTGGCGGCGATTTTGCGGGCTACGTGGCCGCTCTTGCCCATGCCGCTGATGATGACGCGGCCATTGCTGGCGGCGATAGTTTCGACCGCTTTGGCGAAGTCTTCGCCCAGCGTGTCGCTGAGTGCGGAAAGCCCTGCGATTTCCTGCGCGATGCAGGCGCGGCCATGCGCAATATCGCTAGCGGCGTTATTGTGGGGTGCGGCTTTGGCAGGCTGTTTAGGCATGTGGTATCTCAAAATTGGCAAATTGGCTAAGAATGGCGGCCACCATAGCATTTTTGGGGCATAATGAGAAGCCCAAATGCCGCTTTTAGCCTAGCTATGGGCGAAAAGGTCTTCGTTTTCCCAGCCAGCGAGGTCGAGTTCGGCGCGGTAGGGCAGGAAATTGAAGCAGGATTGCGCCAGTTCCGTGCGGCCTTCACGCTCGATCATCATTTCCAGTTTTGCCTTCAGGCGGTGCAGGTAATGCACGTCGCTTGCCGCATATTCAATCTGCTCAGGGCTTAGGTTTTCTGCGCCCCAGTCGGAGCTTTGCTGCTGCTTGGAGATGTCGAGGCCGAGGAGTTCGCGGCAGATGTCTTTGTAGCCGTGGCGGTCGGTGTAGGTGCGCGCTAAGCGGCTGGCGGTACGGGTGCAATAGACCGGGTTGGTGCGCACGCCGAGATAGTGGCGCATGATGGACAGGTCGAAGCGGGCGAAATGGAAGATTTTGGTGCGCTTGGGGTCGGTCAGGAGTTTTACGAGGTTCGGGGCGTCGTATGTGCCATCGAATTTCACGAGGTGGGCGTCGCCATTACCGTCGGAAAGCTGCACGAGACAGAGGCGGTCGCGCTTGTTGTTCAGGCCCATGGCTTCGGTATCCACGGCAATATCGCCCTTGAAGGTCACGCTTGCGGGCAGGTCGCCCTTGTGCAGGTAGTTTGTAATGGCCCGTCTCCTCTGGATAAAATGTAATGCCTTGTTTTTGTAAATCAATTGCGTGGGCGGGCAAGTGTTTTATTTGGGCGATAGACGGCATTTTATATATATACGATTGATTTTGTTGTATTTTTTCGCTTCTAGCGCTTGCCGGAAGGCAGGGATGCTGGTAGGCTTTAAAAAGTATCCTTTAGTGGAGCTACGCTTGTGCGCCTGTTACTGGCATTCCTGCGCGATGAAGACGGTACAGCCATGATCGAATATGGGCTGATCGCCAGCATGATTTCTATCGTCGCGCTCAGCTCGATGTATGCCATCGGCGGGCAGGTGCAGGTGTTTTTCGATGATATGGTGACGTCACTAGGCCGCTGAAGGAAATGGAGGCCAGGGGGAGAATCGAACTCCCGAATACAGGATTTGCAGTCCCGTGCATTACCACTTTGCTACCTAGCCTCAGGCTTCCCAAACGCCGTGAGGGTGCTGTTATACTGGCGGAATGCGCGCATGGTCAAGGTCAAAACCGTGCGTATGCCGTATATTCCTCTATTTTAATGCTTTTTGACGATCGTGCCAAACAGGTCGTAGGCGTCGGCGTCTTCAATCGTCACGGGCACGATGGTTCCGGGAAGCACGCGGCCTGAGGATTTTACATGCACCACGCCGTCGATTTCCGGGGCGTCGGCATGGGAGCGGCCAATGATGCCTTCGGGCGTTACTTCGTCAATCAGCACGTCCAGCGTTTTGCCGATTTTGCGTTGCAGGCGACCCGCGGAGATGCCTTGCTGCACTTCCATGAAGCGGTTCCAGCGTTCTTCTTTCACTTCTTCGCTCACATGGTTTTCAAGCGCGTTTGAATCTGCGTCGGACACGTTTTCGTAGCGGAAGCACCCTACCCTATCGAGCTGGGCTTCTTGCAACCAGTCGAGCATGAACTGGAAATCTTCTTCGGTTTCGCCGGGGAAGCCGACGATGAAGGTGGAGCGCACGGTGAGGTCGGGCACGGCTTTGCGCCATCCGGCGATGCGTTCCAGCACCTTCTCCTGATTGGCGGGGCGACGCATGGATTTGAGCACTTTGGGGCTGGCGTGCTGGAAGGGAATGTCGAGATACGGCAGGATTTTGCCTGCGTTCATCAGCTCCATCACTTCGTCTACATGCGGGTATGGGTAGACGTAATGCAGGCGCACCCATGCGCCCAGTTCGCCGAGTTCGCGGCAGAGGTCGAGGAACTTTGCGCGCACCTCCCTGCCCTGCCATTGGCTGGCGGCGTATTTGGTATCAATGCCGTAGGCGCTGGTGTCTTGGGACACGACGAGCAGTTCTTTCACGCCGGATTTCACGAGGTTTTCGGCTTCTTGCAGCACTTCGGCAGCGGGGCGGCTTACGAGGTCGCCGCGCAGTTTGGGGATGATGCAGAAAGAGCAGCGGTTGTTGCAGCCTTCGGAAATTTTCAGGTACGCGTAGTGGCGGGGCGTGAGTTTTACGCCGCCGAGTGGCACCAGATTCTGGTACGGGTCGTGCAGCGGGGGGATGGCTTTGTGAACCGCAGTTACCACAGATTCATACTGCGCGGGGCCAGTGATGGATAATACATCGGGGTATTTGCTGCGGATGAGTTCGGGCGTTGCGCCCATGCAGCCAGTGACGATGACTTTGCCGTTTTCGGCCAGTGCTTCGCCAATGGCGGAGAGCGATTCTTCGCGCGCGGAATCGAGGAAGCCGCAGGTATTGACGATCACCACGTCGGCGTTGCCGTAGTCGCCGGAGAATTCATAGCCTTCGGAGCGCAGCTGGGTCAGGATGCGTTCGGAGTCCACCAATGCTTTGGCGCAGCCGAGACTTACGAAACCGACTTTGGGTGCTGTTGCTTGTTTTGCCATAGAATCCTGCGTTTTTGATGCCCCCGTCTTTACCCTGATTAGCGCCTGAAAACAAGCGTTTGTGCGCTTTTGGGCTTAGCCGCGTTCCGGGGCTGTGCGCAATGTGACGGATGCCACTGTTTTTTCTAGATATTGCAGGGTTTCTGCCACGCGGTCATACGGCACGTTAAACGACACGGTGGCGGGTTTATCCGCTACCGGCCACACGGTTACTTTTTTACGGTCGCGGCGCAAATCGTCGGCAATCTGGCTGAGTACGGGCCAGTTGGCTTCGCGCTTGGCCACGGAATGGCGCGAAATATGGGTTTCTTTTTTTGCGTCTATCGCAGGGCCTGCTTCGGAATAATCGTCGCGGAACCACTCGGCGGCCACTGCTTTCCTGTCCTTGCCCAAGAGTATATCGTGGGTTTGTTCGGGCATGGAAAGAACCATTTTGCAGGCGGCTTTGTCGGTGTTGTCCATGTCCACGCACACGCTTGGGGATTTGGTTTCGTCATGGCCCACGGTAAACCAGCGGCGCTGCGGTTCGTAGCGTTCCAAGCGCTCGGTGTACAGCTCGTTTAGCTGCACCATCTGCGATAAATCTTCGGGGCGGGTGGCAAGGAATTTCACCGCCGGGTTGGCGTCATGCGTCAGGGTGTCTACCTGGCCGATGCCTTGTTTTTCAATCTCGGTGGCAAGCTCGGCGAGGATGCGGTTTCCCAGCTCGATCTGAGGAGCGGAAAGTTTGGGCCTGCTTTCGCCCTTGGGCTGGCTCTGGTAGCGCAGCACCACATCGCCCTCCACTTCCTGAAGCGAGAACTTCATTCCCTGCACTATAAACTGCTTAAAAACCGGCTTTTCCACGATTGTCCCTCAGCGTCATTACCATCCCATTATAGCGGGGAAGCTTTAATAAAGCATTTCCAGCATTAAATGGAGCAATATCAATAACTAAACCCGTGCAACCTGCACTTCGATGACGGGTTTTTTGTTGATTTCGCGCTTGAAGAACTTGCGCACGCACATGCGCACAGCTTCTTTCACGGTTTCGTCGTTGCCTTTGGATTTGAGCTTGGACACGGCGTCGCCCACTTCGGCTTCGCATTCTTCCATCAGCTCGTCGTCTTCTTTGGGGTCCAGCAAGCCGGGGGCGGAAAGCTGCACGGGGTGCATAAGTTCGCCCTGCTTGCCCATGACGAGGCTTACGAAGACCGCGCCGTCGTCGCGCAGCTTGCGGCGGGTGCGGATGACTTCGCCGTCGGTGGAAATCAGCGACGTGCCGTCAATGGCGACGTAGCCAGCTTGTACCGTGCCGATGACGCTTGCTTCGCCTTCTTCAAGCCAGACCACTGCGCCGTTGAAGGCTTGCACGGTTTCGGGCACGCCGAGTTCGCGGGCGAGTTTGCCGTGTTCGTGCAAATGGCGCTGCTCGCCATGCGTGGGCACGGCGATTTTGGGGCGCACCATGGCGTACATGCGTTTCATTTCCTCGCGGGCGGGATGGCCGGAGACGTGGATGAAGTAATCTTTTTCGGTGATGACTTCGATTTTCTTCTCGATCAGCTTGTTGTTGATCCAGTTGATGCGCTGTTCGTTGCCGGGGATTTTGCGGCTGGAAAAGATGACCGTGTCGCCGGGCGTTAAGCGAATGGTGGGGTGTTCGCCGCGGGCAATGCGCGAGAGCGCGGCGCGGGGTTCGCCCTGACAGCCGGTGCAAAGCAGCAGCACGTCGCCCTTAGGCAGGTTCATCACTTCGCGGTCGGATACGAATTCCACATCATGGTCGAGGTAGCCGCTTTCGCGCGCGGCTTCCACCACGCGGTGGAGGCTGCGGCCAGCGAGTGCGATGTGGCGGCCTGCTTCTTCGGCGGCCTGAATGACGGTTGCCACGCGGGCGAGGTTGGACGCGAAGGTGGTGACGACCACGCGGTTGTCGCAGGCTTTGATGGCTTCAATGAGGTGTTTGCGCACTTCGCCTTCGGAGCCGGATTCGCCTTCGACGAACACGTTGGTGGAGTCGCAGACCATGGCGAGTACTTTGCCGTCGCCGTATTTTTTCAGCAAATCATAGTTCGATGCGGGGCCGATCATGGGGGCTTCGTCGAACTTCCAGTCGCCGGTGTGCATGACCACGCCTTTTTCGGTGGTGATGGCGACGGCCTGCATTTCCGGGATGGAGTGGGTGAGTTCAACCAGCTCGATGCCGAAGGGGCCGATCTTTACGTTGCCGCCGACATCAATGGGGATGATGGTGGGTTTTTTGCCGGGGCCCATGTCGCCGATTTTGTTCTTGAGAAATGCAGCGGTGAAGGGGGTTGCGTAGATGGGGCAATCCAGCTCGCGCCAGATGTAGGGCACGGCGCCAAGGTGATCTTCGTGCGCGTGGGTGATGACGAGGCCGAGGAGGTCTTTTTTGCGCTCGGCGATGAAGGATACGTCGGGCACGATGACTTCTACGCCGGGGAGATGGTCAGATGCGAAACCGATGCCGCAATCTACCATCAGCCATTTACCGTTGATGGTGTATAAATTCAGGTTCATGCCCACTTCGTTCGAGCCGCCTAGCGGTACGAAGAGCAGGTCTTCTTTGTATTTGGAAAAGTCAAAACTGGTCATGCTAAATGCCTATTCATAATGTAGAGTTCTTTAAGACCGAAAATGGTCAGGTCAGGCTCCAGATGTTCAATAACGGGGCAGGCTTTCGCGAATAGCGAAGCAAGCCCCCCGGTGGCAATCACCTTCATGCCACCTTTATTATTATTTTGGCCGTGTTCTTTTTTGATACGCTCGGCGATGCCTTCGATCATGCCGCTGTATCCGTAGTAAATGCCCGACTGCATGGCGCCCACGGTGTTGGTGCCGATGACCTTGGAAGGCTTCTGGATGGCGACCGTGGGGAGCTTTGCGGCGGCGCGTTGCAGCGCGTCGAGCGACAGGTTTACGCCGGGGGCGATGATACCGCCGATGTAGTCGCCCTCGCCGTTTACCACGTCAAACGTGGTTGCGGTACCGAAATCCACCACGATGAGGGCGGTTTTGTAGCGGTTCCACGCGGCGAAGGCGTTGACCAGACGGTCTGCGCCTACTTCGCGGGGGTTATCAATTTTCACGCCGATGCCGGTATCAATTTTCAGGCGGGGGTCGCCGATTACCAGCAGTTCCACCTGAAAATAGCGGCGGGTGAGCTGGCGGAGGTCGAACAAGGCTTGGGGCACTACGGAGGCGAGAACCGCATGTTCGATGGAGGTTGGGGCGATGCCGGAATGCTCTAAGACCTGGGTTAGCCACACGCCGTATTCGTCGGAGGTGCGGCGGGCGTCGGTGCTGATGCGCCACTGGCCAGCCAGCGTGTCGCCGTCGAACACCGCGAAAACCACGTTGGTATTGCCTGCGTCTATGACTAAAAGCATATCAGGCTTCCAAGGACTCGACGGGGAAAACGTCGCCCGCGTGTACCAGATGTTTTTTGCCGTTATCGAGCTTGAGTTGCAGGCTGCCGCTGGCATCTAACCCTTGGCAGATGCCTTCCATAGTGCCGTCGGGCAGGCGTGCGCAGAGGCGCTTGTCGAGGCCCCATGCCACGTCGGTCCATTTTTTGCGGATGGGGGTGAAGCCTTTGGTGTTCCAGCTGTTGTAGCAATCTATGAAATGATGCACGAAGCGCGAGAGGATGATTTTGGCGCTTACCAGCTCCACGCCTGCGTCTTTCAGGCAGGTGGCGGGGAATTCGGTGCCTTTGGGGAAGTTATCCACGTTCACGCCCACGCCTACCACCACCCACGGCTTGTCGCTGCCTTCGGTCTGAAAGGATTCGAGCAGGATGCCCGCGAGCTTGCGGTCGTTGAGCAGGATATCGTTCGGCCATTTGCATTGCAGGCGGTTGCCTGCGGGCACTAACGCTTCCAAAGATTCGATGACGGATACGGCGGCAACGAAGGAAAGCTGGCTGATGTCTTTCATGGGTTTTTCGGGCTGGAGCAAGAGCGATACGAAGAGGTTGCCTTCGCTGGATACCCAGTCGCGGCCCATGCGGCCACGGCCGTTTGTTTGGTGCTTGGCCCAGATGACCGCGCCGTGGCAGCCGCCGCCCTTGGCGAGGCGCTTGGCTTCTTCGTTGGTGGAGTCAAGGCTGTCAAACGACAGCAGGTGGTAATCGTTCAAGAGGTTGGATGGGTTTTTCTGTTTTGCAGCAGCCATCAACGCAACAAAGCCTCCGCCGCCGCCCGCGCCTGTACCACCAACGGGGTGGGCAGCAGGAAGAAGAACAAGGTGATAAAGGCGCAAATGGTGATGCCCATATTGACCGCGCAGGAGCAGCATTTGTCGAGTGCGGGTTGTGGCTCATCGAAATACATGACCTTGACCACGCGGATGTAATAATAGCCGCTGATGACGCTGGAAAGCACGGCGACTACTGCCAGCCAGTTCAGGCCTGCGTTGCTTGCTGCCAGCAGCACATACATTTTGCCGAAGAAGCCGCCCAGCGGGGGGATGCCCGCCATGGCGAACATGAACAGCGAGATGACGATGGCAAGCGCAGGATTGGTTTGCGAGAGGCCGGAAAGGTCGCTGATGTTTTCAACATATTTGCCTTCGCGGCGCATGAGCAGTACGCAGCCGAACATGCCTGCGCTCATGAAAATATAGAGCGCGAGATAAATTAGCATGGCTTGTACGCCTGCGGCATTGCCAGCGGCGAGGCCTACCAACAGGAAGCCAACATGGCCGATGGAGCTGTAAGCCAGCAGGCGCTTGATGTTGGTTTGCATGATTGCGCCGAGCGCGCCGGTGACGAGCGAGGCGACCGCCACGAAAATCACGATCTGCTGCCACTGGGGGGCAAGTGCGCCGAAGGGCTCTAGTAGCAAGCGGGTGAACAGCGCCATGCCAGCAACCTTGGGAGCGGTGGCGAAAAAGGCGGTGACGGGGGTGGGTGCGCCTTCGTACACGTCAGGCGTCCACATGTGGAAGGGTACGGCGGAGACTTTGAAACACAGGCCGATGATGACCATGACGAGACCAACCACTACGCCTTTGGAGGCGGTGGTGTCCATCTGGCCGAAGAGGGCTGCGAGGGTGTCGAAGCTGGTGGAGCCTGCGAAGCCGTAAATGAGCGAGGTGCCAAACAAAAGCATGCCCGAAGCAAGCGCGCCGAGGACGAAATATTTGAGGCCCGCTTCGCTGGATTTGGTGTGGTCGCGCAGGAAAGAGGCCAGCACGTATTGGCAGAGGCTGGAGAGTTCCAGCGCCATGTAAAGCGCGAGGAAGTCGTTGGCGGAGACCATGCCCATCATGCCCAGCGTGGAAAGCAGGATGAGGATCACGTATTCAAACGGGCGCCCCCCCTCTTCCCGCAGCCAGTCGGCGGAAAGGAGCAGCACCACCGCGCTTGCGGCGATGATGAGGCATTTGCTGAGGATGGCGAACGGATCGCTGATGAACATGCCGTTCATGGTGACGATGCGGGCGGGGACCATGCTGATTTCCAGCCATGCGGTGATGGCGAGGATGACGATGCCTGCGAAAATGGTGAAGGAGTCCACCTGCTTGATGCGGTACACGCCATAGACCAGCAGGAACAGCGTCCAGCCGAGGAGGTACAGCTCGGGGCTGAGCAGCGAGAAGCTAGCAGTTCGAATATCACCCATGACGTTGCCGATCATTTTGCCTTCACCCCGGAGTCCGATTTAGTAACAGATACTTGTTTGATGAGCTGCGCCACCGACGGCTCCATCGCGCTGAAATATGCTTTGGGATATATGCCCAGCCATACCACCATCAGGATGATGGGGATGAAAATAAGGAGTTCGCGGCTGTCTACTTCTTCCAAGGTTTCCACCTCGTTGTTGGCGATGGGGCCGAAAATGACACGGCGGTAGAGATACAGCATGTATGCAGCGCCCAAGACCACGCCGGAGGTGATGAAGAAGGCGGTGAGGCTGCTTGCTTTGAATACGCCCAGCAGCACGAGGAATTCGCCCACGAAGCCGGAGGTGCTTGGAAGACCAACGGATGCCATGGTGAAGAACATGAAGATGGCGGCGAATTTGGGCATGACGTTGACCACGCCGCCGTAGCGGTTGATTTCGCGGGTGTGGAGGCGGTCATACAGCACGCCCACGCAGAGGAAGAGCGCGCCGGAGACAAGGCCGTGGCTGATCATCTGGATGATGGAGCCTTCGATGCCTTGCATGTTGAATGCGAAGATACCGGCGGTTACGAAGCCCATGTGTGCCACGGAGGAATAGGCGATGAGCTTTTTCATGTCCTGCTGCACGAGGGCGACGAGTGAGGTGTAGACGACTGCCACGATGCTTAGGAAGAATACGAAGGGCGCGAAATAGTGCGAGGCTTCGGGCAGCATGGGCAGGCTGAAACGGAGGAAGCCGTAGGCACCCATTTTGATGAGGATACCGGCAAGGATGACGGAGCCGGGCGTTGGGGCCTGTACGTGCGCGTCGGGCAGCCAGGTGTGGACGGGCCACATGGGGACTTTGACGGCGAAGGAGGCGAACATGGCGAGCCAGAGCCATTTTTGTACCGCAAGTGGGAGTGCGGGGGCGGCTTTCATCAGGTCGGGGATGCTGGTGGTGCCGAATGCATTATACATATACATGATGGCGACTAAGAACAGCACCGAGCCGATGAAGGTGTAGAGGAAGAATTTGAAGGCCGCGTAAATG
>JAYULW010000066.1:0-6964 GCA_043763155.1 Alphaproteobacteria bacterium
GACCCCATGGGCGTGCACACCGGCGATTCCATCACCGTCGCCCCTGCCCTCACCCTGACCGACAAAGAATACCAGATCATGCGCGACGCGAGCTTCGCGGTCTTGCGCGAAATCGGCGTAGACACCGGCGGCTCAAACGTGCAGTTCGCGGTAAACCCAGCCGATGGCCGCATGATCGTCATCGAAATGAACCCCCGCGTTTCGCGCAGCTCTGCGCTCGCCTCCAAAGCCACCGGCTTCCCCATCGCCAAGGTCGCCGCCAAACTCGCTGTTGGCTACACGCTGGATGAAATCCTCAATGACGTAACCAAAGTCACCCCCGCCTCCTTCGAACCCACAATTGACTATATCGTTGTAAAAATCCCCCGCTTCACCTTCGAAAAATTCCCCGGCACCGAGCCGCTCCTCACCACCGCCATGAAATCGGTGGGCGAATCCATGGCCATGGGCCGCAACTTCGCCGAAAGCCTCCAAAAGGCGTTGCGCTCACTGGAAACCGGCCTGACCGGCCTCAACACCCTTCCCCACTTCGAGCACATGAACGCAGGCGAGCTTAAAAGCGAGCTCTCCCGCCCCACGCCCGACCGCCTGCTGGTCGCAGCCCAGGCCCTGCGCATGGGCGTGAGTGTTGAAGACATTCACCAGATCGCCAAATACGACCCGTGGTTCATCCGCCAGCTTGAAGGCATCGTCGCCGCCGAATCCCGCATAAAATCCGGCAACTGGCAAACCCCTCAAGAACTCGCCGGCATCAAGTCCCTCGGCTTCTGTGACAAGCGCATCGCCGAACTGGCAAACACCACCCCGGAAGCCGTGGCCGCCCTCCGTGAAAAACACAACGTCCACCCCGTTTTCAAACGCGTGGACACTTGCGCCGCCGAGTTCGATTCCGCCACCCCCTACATGTACTCCACCTATGAAGGCATCGGCGCGGAGTGTGAGTCCGAACCCACCGATAAAAAGAAAATCATTATCCTCGGCGGCGGCCCCAACCGCATCGGCCAGGGCATCGAATTCGACTATTGCTGCGTCCACGCCGCCTATGCGCTGAAAGAGGCCGGCTTTGAAACCATCATGGTCAACTGCAACCCGGAAACCGTCAGCACCGACTATGATACGTCAGACCGCCTCTATTTCGAACCCCTGACCGCCGAAGACGTGCTCGCAATCATCCGCACCGAGCAGAAAAATGGAACCCTCCACGGCGTCATCGTACAGTTCGGCGGCCAGACCCCGCTGAAACTCGCCCGCGCACTGGAAAAAGCAGGCGTTCCCATCATCGGCACCTCGCCGGATTCCATCGACCTCGCCGAAGACCGCGACCGCTTCCGAACCCTGGTCGATCAGCTCGGCCTCAAGCAACCCAAAAGCGCCATCGGCCGCACCACAAAGGAAATCATAGACCAGGCTGCGGGCATCGGCTTCCCCCTCCTCGTTCGTCCGTCTTACGTCCTCGGCGGCCGCGCCATGGCCATCATGTACGACGAACCGAGCTTGTCAAAATATGTCGATGAGCTGACAAAAATGTTCGGCGACGGCCCCATCCTAATCGATTCCTACCTGCAGGACGCCATCGAGCTGGACGTAGACGCGCTCTCCGACGGCACCGATGTCTTCGTCGCCGGCATTATGCAGCATATCGAAGAGGCAGGCATCCACTCCGGTGATTCCGCCTGCTCCTTGCCGCCGTATTCGCTAGACCCCACCCTGCTCATCGAAATCCGCGAACAGGCGAAAAAACTGGCCAAGGCGCTCAAGGTCATTGGCCTTATGAACATCCAGTTCGCCGTCAAAGATGGCGAGATCTACCTGATCGAAGTAAATCCGCGCGCCAGCCGCACCGTGCCCTTCGTCGCCAAATCCATCGGCATCCCCATCGCCAAGATCGCCGCCCGCATCATGGCCGGTGAAAAACTGGGCCAATTCAAACTCGGCGAATATAAAATCCCCACCCATGTCTGCGTGAAAGAAGCCGTATTCCCCTTCGCCCGCTTCCCCGGCGTGGATGTCATCCTCGGCCCCGAAATGAAATCCACCGGCGAGGCCATGGGCATAGATTCCGATTTCGCCCGCGCCTTCGCCAAGTCCCAGCTTGCCGCAGGCTCCACCCTGCCCGAAAAAGGCCGCGTCTTCATCTCCGTGAAAGAATCGGACAAGGAAAGCGCCGCCCAGCTTGCCCGCGACCTCACCAATCTCGGCTTCAGCATCGTCGCCACCCGCGGCACGGCCGGCTATCTGGAAAAATCCGGGCTGACCGTTAAAACCGTGAACAAAGTGCGCGAAGGCCGCCCCCACATTGTTGACATGATTAAGGATGATGGCATCGCCCTTGTCATTAACACCACCGACGGTGCACAGGCTCTGGCCGATTCCTTCAGCATCCGCCGCACCGCGCTTCTTAACAAATTGCCCTATTACACCACCGTCGCGGGGGCGCGCGCGGTTATACAGTCCATCGGTTCCATCCGTCAGGGCCAAGGGCTTGACGTAAAGTCCTTACAAGACTATTTCAAATAGCTCGCGCTAAAAATATTTTCCTCCAACAAGGTGGCACTAATGGAAAAATTCCCCATCACCCCGCAGGGTTTCCTGCAGCTTGAAGCAGAGCTGAAAAACCTCAAAAGCGTGGAGCGCCCAGCCGTTATCGCCGCCATTTCCGAAGCCCGCGCCCATGGCGACCTTTCCGAAAACGCGGAATACAGCGCCGCCAAAGAAAAACAAAGCTTCATCGAAGGCCGCATCGCAGAATGCGAAGCCCGCATCAGCCGCGCCGACGTGATCGACGTGAAGTCCCTCAGCAACGACACCATTAAGTTCGGCGCCACCGTCAAACTCGCCGACGAAGACAGCGGCGATGAAAGCACCTACCAGATCGTGGGCGAATACGAAGCCGACATCAAGCAGAACCAGATTTCCATCACCGCCCCGCTCGCGCGCGCCCTTATCGGCAAAAAACTGGGCGACAGTGTGGAAGTCAAAACTCCCAAAGGCGCAAAATCCTACGAAGTGCTTAAGATCGAGCACAAGTAAAGCCTTCGCTTCCGTGTAAGCTTTGCACAACTTCTTCCGCCTGCTGATTATCAAAAATCAGCAGGTCATAATTTTTTTCATGCAAAGCTGCTTGATTTACGTAGCCGTGCCCTGCACCGGCGCAGGCATGGAGTCGATCTGGTCTTTGCCGGCAAAGCTGCCAATCAGCAGCCCCACGATAATCAGAATCAGCACCAGCTTGATGACGCCCTTAAGAATCTTGAAAGCCACCATCAAAGATAGTAGCAGCACGCCCACAATAATAATAAACATGGAAACTCCTTTAGTCGCCAGCATCGCCCCATACCCCGTAAAAAAGGAATATGGTTTTTAAAAAATCTACCGTCCCGGAACGTGCTCCAGAAAACTTTCCGCCCAGATTTTGCGCTGGCTTGCCGCATCCACATTCCCACCGGAAAGAATCACCAGCACCCGCTTTTTCTCGCGCTGCGCCGCCAGCCACTGTGCCGCCCCTGCCATGGCCAGCGCCGCCGTCGGCTCCACCACCGTTTTCAGCAAATGTTGCAACCACTGCGTCCAGTAAAGGATATCGCGCTCCTCCACTTCGTAAAATCCATCCAGCTTTTGTAAATACTGGAACGTAAGCTCGGAAAGCCGCAAGGTTCGCGCCCCGTCTGCAATTGTCATGGGCGATTCTTCAAACCCGATGATCCGCCCCGCGCGGTAAGACTGCGCCGCGTCATTGGCCATGGCCGGTTCCGCGCCAAACACCTTCGCCTCCGGCGCAAAACCGCTCGCCGCCAGCCACGTGCCGGAAAGCAGCCCGCCGCCGCCGCACGCAGCAAATATCGCGTCCGGCCGGTCGCCCATATCCTCCAGCGCCTCAAGGCACGCCGTGCCCTGCCCCGCAATTACCATATCGTCGGCAGACGGGTGCACAAACGTCGCGCCCCGCGCCTGCATCTGCGCCGCCAGAATTTCCGCCTGCGGACGCGTGTCCGTCAAAATCAGCTCCGCCCCGTAACTCACCGTCGCTTGCTGTTTGATGGCAGAAACAAAGCGCGGCATAATCACCGTCGTGCGTATGCCCAGCAGCGTGCCCGCCAGCGCCACGGCCTGCGCATGGTTGCCAGAGCTGAACGCCACCACGTGTTCACAGGCCTTGCCCTGCTCCTTCATCGCCAGTAGCGCGTTCAGCGCCCCGCGCAACTTAAACGCTCCGATTTTCTGGAACCCCTCAGCCTTGAACACCAGCTCATGCCCCAGCCAGCCGTTCAGCAGCGCGCAGTCCATCAGCGGCGTGCGGCGGATATAGGGGGCAATGCGCGCACCCGCTTCCTGCACCATCTGGGGCGGCAGCAAATGAGAGGAATCATCCACACGTACGGGGGCGGCTGTAGACACAAAGAACCTGAATAAACGGTGATGCGCGTAGCATAGCCCCCGTTTTACCCCTGTAAAGCGCTAGTCTAGGCTTTCGGCGCTTTTTTAAACGGGTAACAGAATTCCGCGCTCGGAAACGCGCCCGAGCGCACTTCCTGCGCATAGCGGCCCACGGCCTCTGTTACTTGCTCACCCAACTGCCCGTAATGCTTCACAAAACCGGGCACACGCCCGGAAAGCCCCAGCATGTCGTCCAGCACCAGCACCTGCCCGTCACAGGCGGGAGACGCGCCAATACCGATCGTGGGAACCGGCGTTTCCGCCGTCACCTGCCGCGCCACCGTCTCTTTCACGCCCTCCAGAACCAGCGCGAATGCCCCTGCTTCCGTCACCGCCTTGGCATCTTCGCGGATAATCTCTGCCTCGGTGTCATTGCGCCCTTGGTAGCGGTATCCACCCAGCGCGTTGAAATACTGCGGCATCAGCCCCACATGTGCCATCACCGGAATCCCGCGCTCCACGAGGAAGCGGATGGTATCGGCCATCTCCGCGCCGCCTTCCAGCTTCACGGCCTGCGCACCCGTTTCCGCCATGATCCGCGCTGCCGCGTGGAATGCGTCTTCCTTACAGGCCTGATAACTGCCAAACGGCATATCCACCACCACGAAAGCTGCGTGCGACGAACGCACCACCGCCCGCCCGTGCGCGATCATCATGTCAAGCGTCACCGCCAGCGTGCTGTCCATGCCATACACCACCATGCCCAGCGAGTCCCCCACCAGCAAGATATCCACCTGCCCGTCGAGCAGCTTGGCCATGGTCGAGGTATAGCAGGTGATAACAACCAGCTTTTCCGCATTTTTGCGGGCGGAAATGTCCACGGCGGTCGCGCGTTTGGTCATGGGAAAATGCCTTGTAGGTTAGGACGCCTGCTTTATCACCACGCCGTCGATGTCCTTGGCTTCGCGCGGCAGGGTGAAGATAATCTTGGTGCCCTTGTTAACTTCGCTCTCAATATTAAACTTTCCGCCCATAATCTCCACGAATTTTTTCGTCAGCGGCAAACCCAGCCCCGTGCCTTCATATTTGCGCTTCAGCGTATTGTCCACCTGCCCGAACGGTGCCATCGCCCGCGAAATATCCTTCGGCGCAATACCGATCCCGGTATCTTCCACCTGGAAAGTCACCGTATCCTCGCCCATCGTCTGCCACGCCGTAATTGTCACCGACCCGCCGGAAGGTGTGAATTTGACAGCATTTGAGAGTAAATTCAGCAGCACCTGCTTAAATTTCTTCCCGTCAATCATCATGGTAATATGCTCTTTGGGTAAATTATCCACCAGCGCCACGCCCGCCGCTTCCGCCCTTGGCGAAACAAGCCGCATACTGTTTTGCACCATCTTCGTCGCATCCACCTCCGACACTTCAAGCGCCAGCTTTCCGGCTTCCGCTTTGGAGAAATCCAGAATATCGTTGATAAGGCTCAGCAAATGCACGCCGGACGTATGGATATCCGTCACATACTGGTCGTATTTCCGCTCTGAAAGTGTGGGCAAAAGCTCTGTCTTGATGATCTCCGAGAACCCGATGATCGCGTTCAGCGGCGTGCGCAGCTCATGGCTGATATTGGCAAGGAACTGCGACTTATCGGCATTTTCCGCCTGCGCCGAAGCCGCTGTCTTAGCGAGGTCGAGGTTCATTTCATGCTGCTTGGCGATAATCGCCTCTGCCTTCCTCGAACTGAAAGAAAGGATCAGCAGGAACGAAAGGAACACGAAAATTACGATACAGGTCGAAACCACCTGAAACGACATCAGCGTGTCATAGGTCGAGGTGATATCGAATAAAATCTCCACCGCGCCCTCTGCGGGCTTGTCGAAGGAATTGCCCACGTTAAACGGCACGATCGTCTGCACCAGCTTGCCCGTGTTGGTAGTGTCCAGAACCACTTCGTCCAGCACCTGGCTGGAAATAATCGCCTTGCGGCTGTTGGCCACCACAAAATTCTTGTCCGGCGTGGAAGTAGCACCAGTCAGGTTCGGCTTGCTGCCCACGTTGGTGGACACCAGCAGTTTTCCATCCGGCGTGTAAATATTCACCCGCACCAGTGACATGCGCTCGAAATACGCCGCCGTGGCCTGTGCGAAATATGGCACTTCTGCGCTGTTCTTCAGTTTCTCCGGGTCGGCCATCACCGGGGCGAGCGCGTCATGGTAGCGCTTCCACACGGTGTTTACCCAGCCTTGCGCGGTGCTGGCGCTATTACTTTCCAGCACTTTCACCAAATCATCCAGCGCCACGCCGCGCAGGAAAATACCCCCTGCCACCGCCGTGCTCACCACGAAGATCAGGCTCATCACCAGAAATATGCGCAAATATCCGAACATAATCCACTGAGTCTACCCCAGCCGGATTAAGAAAATGTTTAGAACATCCATTTGTATAAACTGAATTTTTCCTTAAAAAACACCTTTATACATTCTTAATATTTCGCAGTTGACACACCCCGTCCCAGCCTATATAAACTCCCTTCCGCTGGGTGAGGCATCTCCCTTGTGCGAACAACATATTGAAACGTATACAATTTCAG
>JAYULW010000067.1:0-31035 GCA_043763155.1 Alphaproteobacteria bacterium
CCGGAACCTTCGACCTCGCCCCCCTTGTTCTCATTTTGGCACTCGGCTTTGCCAAAAGCGCCATCTTCAACGTCATGTTCCATCTGTGAGTTTTTTCCAGAACCACGTTTTCTGCTGCACCAACCGCCGCGAAGAAAGTAACTCGCGCGGCTCCTGCGCCCAAAAAGGCTCCGAAGAACTGCGCGATTACATGAAACAAAAAGTGAAAAAACTGGGCATCCCCAGCACCCGCATCAACAACGCCGGTTGCCTCGACCGCTGCGAACTCGGCCCCTGCATCGTCATCTACCCCGAAGAAACCTGGTATAAAATCGAAACCAAAGCCGACGTGGACGAAATCATCCAGCAGCATTTACAAAAGGGGAAAATCGTCGAGCGCCTGAAGCTGCCCGAAGGCACCGCGCCCTGATATAATATTTCGGAGGAGTTTGCGACGACTAGCGCCATTGAGGCGTGCAGCCTGCGTGGCGCTTGAACGCACCTTTAATGTGTGCCGTATTTCTTCTTCACGAACGCGCTCACCTCTTCCGGCGGCTGCTCTCCAAAACCGGAAAAAAGGATATTGCCGTAATCCACCAGCTCCACTTCACCGCCCTTAACATCCTTAAGTAAGATGGGAAGCCGCAGCTTATCCACCATCAGGTAATGCCAGGTTGCCCGGCCATTATAAACCCCCTGCGACAGGTAGATAAGCCCGTTCTGTACTTTGTTTTTCTTCAGCGCGAATGAAGCCATTAGTGTTTCCCGGTTCCTTGTTGCCTGGATTCTTCCAGCGGCTTCAGCTCCACGCCGCTTTGGCGCGTGGGCACGGCCTCAATATCCACGCCCGCTGCCTTCAACTCCGTCACCGACCGTTCATGCACCCGGTCCTGTGCCGCGCGCAATGCGGCCATTTCGTCGGGCGCGACGGTGGTTCCCTGCACTTTGTCCAGGTCCCAGTTCATACTTTTGGAAAATGATTTAATATCGCCCATGCCGTCAGACACTTTATTGAGGCAGCTCAGATCTGTAAGCACGGGAATAGGCATGCCCGGCACTTCCATGAATTGTTTCACCGCCAGGTCGGTAAGTTTGGGCAGCAAATGATCCGTGTTCAGCACAGCGATGGCTTTGCGCACGCGGGCTTTATTTGCTTCCTGCACATCAGGCGGCAGCGTCTCCTGGTCTTCCACATTAAGGCTGGTTCTAATCGCGCGCGGCACAATGGTAGCCGCAAGATAATCGCTTTCCACACGCAAGAGCGGCTGCACGGCGGATGGGTTTGAAGTTTCCAGCGGTTTCGTCATATCCGCCGGGTCGATGCGGATTACGGAATGTTCCAGTACCTTGCCCTTGTCATCGGTCAGGTTATAGGTAAGCCCGCCCATGCCCCCCGCGCCGATCATTTCTCCTAAATGCACATGGCGCGCGTCCAGCTTCACCTTAAGCTCTTCCAGCCCCGGCTCAATTGCACTCATCATAACGGTAATATTACTGCCCATCGCCTCATGCATGGCCTTAAGCTTTGTCACTTCCGCGTTATCCATCCCCGGTGTGATAGGCTTCGGCCCCGGAAAAACATCGGTAAATTCAGCCATGTGTATTCCCCCTATGAAACTTATTTATATAATGATACGAAAATCCCACCAAAATAGTGTTAAACAATAATGACAATCCCTTTTCCGATAACCACCATAACAAACTGAAAAGTATATGTTTTCATCCTTATCCGGCAAACTAGGCGACATTTTTACCAAGCTAAAGAAGCGCGGCGCCCTCACCGAGGCCGATATTGACGCCGTCATGCGCGAAGTGCGCATCGCACTTCTGGAGGCCGATGTGGCCCTCCCCGTGGTCAAGGATTTCATCACCTCGCTCAAAGAAAAAGCCATCGGCGCAGAGGTCGTAAAGTCCATCTCCCCCGCCCAGATGGTCATCAAGCTGGTAAACGACCACCTCACCGAACTGCTCGGCTCTGAAAACCAAGGCCTCAACCTCGCCGCCACGCCTCCGGTCGTCATCATGATGGTGGGCCTCCAAGGCTCCGGCAAAACCACCAGCACCGGCAAGCTCGCGCTCCGCCTGCGTACCAAACAAAACAAAAAAGTCCTCGTCGCCTCCCTCGACATCTACCGCCCCGCCGCCCAAATGCAGCTGGAGCAGGTCGCAGGCAAAGCCGAAGTCACCTCCCTCCCCATCGTACCCGGCGAATCCCCCAAAACCATCACCGAACGCGCCCTCAAGACTGCAAGGCTCGAAGGCTACGATGTCTTGTTGCTCGACACCGCAGGCCGCCTGCATATTGACACCGAGCTGATGGACGAACTCAAAACCGTAAAAGCCCTCGCCAACCCGCTGGAAACCATCCTGGTTGCCGACTCCCTCACCGGGCAGGACGCCGTAAACATCGCCAAAACCTTCCACGAACAAATCGGCGTCACCGGCATCATCCTCACCCGCGTGGACGGCGACGGTCGTGGTGGCGCAGCGCTCTCCATGCGCGCCGTCACCGGCCAACCCATCAAATTCATGGGCGTGGGCGAAAAAATCACCGAGTTTGAAGAATTCCACCCCGCCCGCATCGCTGGCCGTATTCTGGACATGGGCGACATCGTGTCTCTCGTTGAGCGCGCCGCCGAAAACGTGTCACAGGCCGAAGCCGAAGCCATGGCCGCCAAAATGATGGAGGGCAATTTCGACTTCAACGACCTGCTCGACCAGCTCCGCAAAATGAACAAAATGGGCGGCATCGGCTCCATGATGAAAATGCTCCCCGGCATGGGCGGCCTGCAAGAGAAAATGAAAGGCGTAAACGTGGACGACAAAGCCATCGCACGCCAAGAAGCCATCATCCTCGCCATGACCAAGAACGAGCGCATCCACCCCAAACTCATCAACGGCTCGCGCCGCATCCGCATCGCCAAGGGCGCAGGCGTGCAGGTGCAGGACGTAAACAAACTCCTGAAGCAGCAAATGCAAATGCAGGACATGATGAAGAAGCTCAAAAAGATGGGCAAAAAAGGGATGATGCGCGGCGGCATGCAGCAGCTGATGCAAGGCATGGGTGGCATGCCCGGCATGCCCGGCGGCGGCGGTTTCAAACCCTAAACCACCCCACTCCTAAATATATACGGCATAAGAAAATTTAGGGAACCGGGTGTTCTTCGCTGATCGAATATTTAAGTTTCAGCACCACATCCTGCAAATAATTCACTGTCACTTTTTCTGGCGCAATGGCAGGCCCGCACGCCACCGTCACCCGCCTGCCCCACTGTCGCGGCCACCAGCGGAAATGCGCCTTGCGGTATTTGCGGCTAAACGCACTGCCCCACAGCCCCGAAAGCGCCATCGGTATCACCGGCACCGGATTATCGCGCAGGATAAATTCAATCCCCGGCCGAAACCGCCCAAGGCTTCCCGTAAATGTCAGCGACCCTTCCGGGAAAATGCACACAATATCGCCCGCCTTCAGCCCCTCGCCAATTTCGGCAAAGGCCTTTTCCACGCTCTTGCGGTTATACGCAATGGGAATGGAGCGGTTGAGCGTCATCAGATAATGCACCACCGGGTAATTAAAAATGTCCTGGTCTATCAGGTACCGCACCCGGCGCTTGCACCCGGCATCAATAATCGGCCCGTCCATGTAGGAAACATGGTTGGCAATAATAATGGCTGGCCCCTCGGCGGGGATGTGGTCGAAGCCTATATAATGGGGGCGGTAAACTTTTAAGGTGAGGAAGTGTATGATTTTGCGCAATATCGGGGAGGGATCAAACGTGGGAAATCCCTTTGGCACTTTAAGGTTTGGCAGTCTGGCCGAGGCCAAAACCCTCATACACACTTCCTTTCATGGCTAAATATATCATTTTTCGCAATAAAATGGCATCTTTTTTTTACCCTTCCCTCCAGAACGTAAAAAACTCGTCAATTTGTGCTTTACCTACCCAAAAGGGGCTGCTATAAGGCCACCTCTTAAACATCATTTCTGTTCGCAAGGAACCTATGCCTACTACCATCAGAATGGCTCGCGCCGGCACCAAAAAGCGTCCGTATTATCGCATCGTTGTAACCAACTCGCGCTCACCGCGTGACAGCAAGTTCATCGAAAAGATCGGGACCTACAACCCGCTCCTGGGCAGCGAAGACCCCAAGCGCGTAAGCATTGACGCAGATCGCGCCAAATACTGGCTCGGCGTAGGCGCACAGCTTTCCGACCGCGTGCATGTGTTCTTCAACCGTGCTGGTATCGTTTCGACCAAGCCCGCGTTCAAGCCCGCCAAAGGCACCAAGAAAGAACAGAAAGCTGCCACCGCTGCTTAATTAGTCATGGGTTCCAACCCCGGCTTTAAAGTAGGTGTCATCTCCTCCGCGCACGGCGTGCGCGGTCAGGTCAAAATCCATAGTTTTTCCGAAGACCCCGAAGACCTGCTTCGTTACGGCACGTTGCATGACGCGTCCGGCAAGCGCAGCTTCGCCCTCACCCGCCACGGCGCCAAGGGCACCCAGATCATCGCCAGCATCGAAGGCCTCACCGACCGCAACGACGCCGAGAAACTCAAAGGCACCGAGCTGTTCGCCGACGCCTCCTTGCAGCAAACCACCGAAAACCAATACAGCTATACAAACCTCATCGGCCTCGAAGCCCGCACGGGCGATGGCGCAGTATATGGAACTGTCACCGACCTGCAAAACTACGGCGCGGGCGACATTATCGAAATTAAATTGAAAAACGGCGAAACCGAAATGCTTCCCTTCACCTCCGCCTTCTTCGGCGAGGTAGCCCCCGGCGCGGGCTTCCTGATCGTCACGCCCCCCAACTACGAAGAACCCGCCGACGAAGAACCTACTCCTTCGGAGCCTTAAAGAACTTGAGCTTCGCCGGAATCGGCTTATCCGCCTTCGGCTCTTCAATCTTTGGTTCAGGCTCCCGCACTTCGGGCGCTTCTTCCATCACCGGCCCCTGCTTCTTCGCAATCTTGGCATCTTTCACCGCCTGCCGCTCTGCTTTGCGCTCGGCAATCATTTCCATCTTCGCCTGTTTCTTTTCAGCGCGTGAAAGCTTGCGCTGCTTCTTTTTCAGGAACGTGGAAACAATAATCAGCGACGCCCCCAGCACCATCAGCCCTATCGCAAACGCCGGGCGGTACGAAATCCACGCAGTGGCCACCGTCATCAGCGTAAACGCCAGCGACAGGAAGAACGACATCTCAAAATTATTATACCCCACCAAGCCACCCACCAGCGGCAACACGGGCGAAAGGATGTTAAACGAATAAAGCGCCATGGAAATACTCACCAGCAGCACAAACCACCCGCCAAAGCGCAGCTCCCAAATGAGGCCCACGTCGCGCGCATTCACTTCCCTGCGCAGCATCGTGTCGGCGTCCATCTTCCCCTCGGTCAGCAATTTAATCGCGCTGTAATCGGTGTGGTACGTCTCGATCTTGTCCACATTCTGCATTCCGATCACGCTCACCACCATCCCCGGTTTCACGATACGATAGCGCACCCGCACGTCGCCAATGTCCGGCACATCCGGGTTCGCGCCCTTGTAAAACTCGCTGCCATGCAGCTTATACTGCACCATATCCGGGTTGATCTGCGCATACGTATCCGCAGTCATGGGAAAATCCTGATACCCGTTGAGCTGCACAATAAACGGATCCGTCAGCACAAACCCGCCCACATTCACATTGTTCGCAATATATTCGCTGGAAAATAATTCCATCGGCGGGTTCACATGCCCTTGCTGCTGTTTGAACTTGCTGGAGTCCACCGGCTTCTGCGACCAGATTTTGGTATGGGTGAATGCCTTTTTGTCTTTATCGGCGTCGGTGGCTGCGTCGTCCTTCACCTTTCCGCGCTCTTCCTGCCACTGGTACATCTCCACCACACGGGCCATCTTCACCCCGTTGGCGCTGATGTAAAACATCTCGTCCGACAGCATGTCCTTGGTGTTGATTTTCCCGGTCATGTGAATCAACTGCCCGTTCGTATCGGAATCCGGCTGGTCCAACCCAAGCGAAACCACCAGCCTGCTGCCCTCATTAAGCCGCCACACTTCCTCAACGGTCTTATATTCATTCCAAAGAATCAGCGAAAACGACGCAAGGAACAGCGCGATCCCCAGCATCAGCACCGCAAAAGCCGAGCCGAATTTATCCATCCAGCTAGGGGGTTTTTCGTCGTGCCCATGCCCCGGCTCGCCGAGATAGCTGTTATCGCTTGGAATAAATTCCGCCATACCGTCCCTTTTTTCACCGCAAACGCGAAATCCGCAATTGCGAAAACACTAATACAGTATATAGGCTTACCACAGGATAGTTTAAGGATGATGAATGGATAAACCGCTGTTTTCCGCAATTTGCATCACAGTATTCCCCGGCATGTTCCCCGGCCCCCTCGGCCTGTCCATCGCGGGCAAAGCTTTGGATAAGGGCCTCTGGAGCCTTAAGGTGCTGGACTTGCGAGATTTTGCAACCGACAAACACGCAACCGTGGACGATTCCCCCTACGGCGGCGGCATCGGCATGGTCATGAAACCCGACGTCATTGACGCCGCCATCACCCACGCCAAAACATTATTGCCCAATGCCCGCGTCATCTACCCCTCCCCGCGCGGCGTCACCCTCACCCAAAAATGGGCTGAAACCCATAAAAATCAAGACCTAATCATTCTCTGTGGCCGCTTCGAAGGCATTGACCAGCGCGTCATAGACCACCACAACATGGAAGAAGTGTCCTTGGGCGACTTCATTCTTTCCGGGGGCGAAATAGCCGCTTTAGCCATGCTGGACGCCTGTATCCGCCTGCTTCCGGGGGTCATCAGCAAGTGCGGGGCCATCGAGCAGGAAAGTTTCTCCAATACAACAAAATATGCTGGACTGCTGGAATATCCCCACTATACTAGACCGTCCGTTTGGAATGGAATTGCGGTTCCTGATGTTTTATTGTCAGGCAACCACGAACAAATAGATACATGGCGGCTTGAGCAAGCCAGAGAAATTACCGCTTCTCGTCGCCCAGACCTGATAGATAAAAACTTATTAGAACACCCCGCTCGCCGGGCAAAATTGGAAAAAAAGGAAGACTGATATGAACTTGTTGCAGAAAATTGAAAACGACGCCGTAAAGAAACTCGCCGAAGGCAAGCGCCTCGACAAGTTCTCGCAGGGCGACACCGTCCGCGTACAGGTTCGCATCATCGAAGGTGCAAACGAACGTATCCAGGCATTCGAAGGCGTAGTTATCGCCATCCGCAACGCTGGCCAGCGTTCGGCATTCACCGTTCGCAAAATCAGCCACGGCGAAGGCGTAGAACGCGTATTCCCGCTCTACTCTCCCCGCGTTGACGGCGTTGAACTCGTGCGCAAGGGCGAAGTTCGCCGCGCAAAACTGTACTATCTCCGTGGCCTGACCGGCAAAGCCGCTCGCATCACCGAGAAAAAAGAAGTGAAAGAAGTAGCTGCTTCCACCACCACCGCAGCACCCGCCGAAGCAAAAGCCCCCAAGGCCGCCAAAGCGAAAAAAGAAGCGAAGTAATCTTCCTTCCAAGCCAAACAAAAAACCCCGTGGGCAAAACCCACGGGGTTTTTTCATGCCCTCACCTCAGCCAATCTTGCGCGAACCGCGCTCCAGCTTTTCGCTAATCTTGCTGCGGTAATCGTCGGCCACCTCCCGCGCCTCTTCTTCGCGCAGGTAACTCTTGCCAATCACAATCGCGGACTCCCCGCCATCCATCGCCACCCGGTGCTGCGCAGGCACCAGCGCGCCCGCATACGTCGCAAGCGCACTGCCCATCGTTTCGCGCTCCTTCTCCTTCACATCCCCACTCAGCGGCATGCGAATACTGGGGCGGTAGCCGTAAGGCGGCTGGCTGCTCCTGCGCGTGGTGGCCTCAAGGCTCACCGGCAGCTCGCAATGCGTGGTGGCATGCAGCGCCGACACCATCCCCGCCGCGCTCATGGATTTCGCATCCGCCGAAATCACCTGCACCACATGCCCGTCATCGTCACGCGCACCTTCGATGATGTCGCCGCGGTAGCGGTGCTTCAGCGCCTTCAGCGCATCGTCAATGGCGCCTTCGTCCTTGCCGCGTATCATCGCCGAAGTCAGGTGGAAATCCTCATCATTATGGCGCCTGTGCGTCGTCTGCATCCCCACCAGCTTAACCGGGCTGCCCCGTGGCGCCACCCCGCCCATATATTCCTGCTCCAGCCGCTCAATCATGCCCTCCGCATGCAACAGGGCCGCCATCGGCGTTTCAAAATGCTCCTTCAGGTTCATCAGCCGCACCACATTCGCATCCGTGTAAAGCGGGTCGCAGATGATGTCGCCGCCCAACACGGTCTTGATGCGCAGCGCCCCCACCGAATATTCGCCCACCTGGTTGCTGGAGTCTTTCTTGTCCATCACCGCTTCCGCCGTCACCAGCGCTTCATGCGGGCTTTTGTCGCTACCGGGAAAAAGCGGCCGCGTGCCCACCTCGAAATGTATGTGGCTCAAGCGGCAATGCGTGCTCTCATGCACCAAGTTCACCAGCTGCTGCGCCATGTCCTGCGACGCAACAGGCGCATGCACGTTCAGCTCCTTATGGGCCGAATTCCAGTCAATGAACGCTCCCGGAATCTTTTGCTGTATCGCCGCCTGCACCCCCGCCATAATGGTTTCATGCCCGGCAAGCCGCAGCGTAAGCGTGTCTTTGCCATTGCGCGTATGCACGCCCACATAGGTGAGTTTCGGCCGTCTTTGCGCCAAGCCTTGCGCCATCATTTTTCCCCTTGGTAAATACAGCCGACAGATTAACAGCCATTAACCAACAGTCAAGCTTTCCGCCCCCGTTCTTTTTGCTGCCCAACCCGCAAAAACCCCACAATTTCCCTTTATTCCACCCCTCGAATTTGCTAAAAGCGTACCTCCGCCCTATATAATAAAAAACAACCGAGAATCGCACCCAATGGCACCGCAAACCCTCTTTGATAAAATCTGGTCTTCCCACCTCGTTGACACGCAGGAAGATGGCACCTGCCTCATCTATATTGACCGCCACCTCATCCACGAGGTCACCTCCCCGCAGGCGTTTGAAGGCCTGCGCATGACTGGCCGCAAAGTGCGCCGCCCCGACGCAACCCTCGCCGTGCCCGACCACAACGTGCCCACCACCCCGGAGCGCAAGCAAGGCATCATCAAAGACGAAACCTCCCGCATCCAGGTGCAAACCCTGGCCGATAACGCCCACGAATTCGGCGTAACCCATTACGCCATGGACGACAAGCGCCAGGGCATCGTCCACATCGTCGGCCCCGAACAAGGCTTCACCCAGCCCGGCATGACCATTGTCTGCGGCGATTCCCACACCTCCACCCACGGCGCCTTCGGCAGCCTCGCCTTCGGCATCGGCACCTCCGAAGTCGAGCATGTACTCGCCACCCAAACCCTCATCCAGCGCCGCGCCAAAAACATGCTGGTAAACGTCACGGGCACACTCCCCGAAGGCGTCACCGCGAAGGACATCACCCTTGCCGTCATCGGCCGCATCGGCACCGCCGGCGGCACCGGCTACGTCATCGAATACGCAGGCGACACCATCCGCGCCCTCAGCATGGAAGGCCGCATGACGGTCTGCAACATGTCCATCGAAGCAGGCGCCCGCGCAGGCCTCATCGCCCCCGACGAAACCACGTTTACCTACCTAAAAGGCCGCCCCCTCGCCCCCAAAGGCGCAGACTGGGACAAGGCAGTGGCATATTGGAAAACCCTCCCCTCAGACGCAGGCGCGAAATACGACACCGTCATCGAACTCAACGCCGCCGACATCGCCCCCCAAGTCACATGGGGCACCAGCCCTGAGCAAGTCCTCCCCATCACCTCCACCATCCCCAACCCCGCCAACGAACCGGACGAATCCAAAAAACAGTCCATCGAACGCGCACTGGAGTACATGGGCCTCACCCCCGGCATGGCGCTCACCGACGTACCCATTGATAAGGTCTTCATCGGCTCCTGCACCAATGGCCGCATCGAAGATTTGCGCGCCGCCGCCAAAATGGCCGAAGGCAAACACGTCAACAAATCCATCAAACTCGCCATGGTCGTTCCCGGCTCCGGCTTGGTAAAAGAACAAGCCGAAAAGGAAGGCCTCGACAAAATCTTCCTCGCTGCGGGCTTTGAGTGGCGCGAACCCGGCTGCTCCATGTGCCTCGCCATGAACGCCGACCGCCTCGACCCCGGCGAACGCTGCGCCAGCACCAGCAACCGCAACTTCGAAGGCCGCCAAGGCCGCGGTGGCCGCACCCATCTCGTAAGCCCTGCCATGGCGGTCGCCGCGGCAGTAACCGGAAAACTAACTGATGTGAGAAAATTATGAACCTGTCCACCCCCATCGCCATCATCATCGGCTCCGGCCTCATCGCAGCAAGCCTGTTCCTCGCCGCCCCGCGCTACGAGATTTACCCCATCGGCAACTCCAATAACCCCGCCGCTTGGAAAATCAACAAGCTCACCGGCGACGTGTCGCTCTGCGCCACCGCCACCAGCGCCGACACGCAGGCCGGTTGCAGCGTAAAGCTCAAGCAGTATTAAGCATGTCGGTTCTTTGCTGCGGCCCCTTCGCCCAAGTCGGCAAACGCGAGCCTGACGCCCCCGCCGCCATCCGCGCGCCGCTCTACACGCAGGGCGACTGGCAAGGCACGCCTGAAGGCCAGCAAGCATTGCAGCAAAGCATCGCCAAAATCCAGCAGGCCGAAGCAAACGGCACCCTGCCCAAAGGCACCCACGTCGAAATGAAAAACCCCGACACCGGCGTGGTCGTGGTTCCCTTCGACAGCTGGGGCCAAGCCGTCACGGCATCTACGTCCGTAAAGGAAAACGTCCTCTCCATCACCGGCGCAGGCCTGCAAGACGGCCTCGTCCTCGCCAACCTTCCTTCCATGAAAAAGAAATAGAGAACCTCATGCAGCCTTTCGTATCCCTCACTGGCATCGCCGCACCGCTCCCGATTGATAATGTTGACACCGACATGATTATCCCCAAGCAGTTCTTAAAAACCATCAAGCGCACCGGCCTCAAAGAAGGCCTGTTCTACGAAATGCGCTTCGACGTGGACGGCAAAAAGAACGAGGAGTTCGTGCTGCACAACGCCCCCTACGACCACGCCGAGATCATCGTCTCCGGTGCCAATTTCGGCTGCGGCTCCAGCCGCGAGCACGCCCCGTGGGCACTGCTGGATTTCGGAATCCGCTGCGTAATCGCCCCTTCATTTGCCGATATTTTCTTCAACAACTGCTTTAAGAACGGCATCCTTCCCATTGTACTGCCGAAAGAAAATGTGGAGCAGCTTATGAACGACGCCAAAGCAGGCAAAAAAATTCATGTAGATTTGGAAAAGCAAATCGTGCAGACCGAAGGCCAGAACACCCCGCCTTACGCCTTCACCGTTGAACCCTTCCGCAAGCAGTGCCTGCTACACGGCCTCGACGATATCGGCCTCACCTTCAAAAAGCTGGACGCCATCGCCGCCTACGAAGTAAAGCAGCGCAGCGCAACCCCCTGGCTTGCCGCCTAGGCATTAACATTGGCTCGCCGCCTAGGGCTTACTGCCTAATTAAGCAGAAGTGATCGTCACCCGTTCGCGCCCGCGGCCTTTTTCAAGCCCCTGCTCTATGCGTTCCTGATGCACAGTTTTGGCCACCATCAGCGCCCGGCTGCTTTCGTCGCGCCCGCTGCCCAGCTCGTCCATTTTGTGCTGGTAGGTGCGCATGGTCCAGTAATCCTGCCCCTGCGAAACCGCATACGCGTCGGCCGCATGCATCGCCCCTTCATAAGATTTCAGCGTTGCCACCAGCTTTTCCACGCGTTGGGGATCTCTTGCCAGCGTCATCAGCGAGCTGGCGGAAATGAAATCCACGGAGCCCGTTTTCTCATGCGTGTTGCCACGGTAAAAATCATGCTCGCGCAAAACGCCCATATACTCAGCCGACAAACGGTTGCGCACCGCCTCAACCGTTTCATCGCCCGGCCCGTTTTTGTCGCCGCGCGCATAAATATCATGCATCTTTTTAATGGTTTTGGTTTCCAGCGGCCCAGCACCGGGACGAATGCGCGGTTCAGACATAAATCCTCTTAAAACTGAAAGTTATCCGTATTTATAGCCCCCTAATATACCTCAATAATAGCCAACTTTAAACACTATATTTACAAAAACCTTAAAAAACCGCACCCGGCCAAATCATTAAGAAGTCAGTTATTTATTAAGGATTATACCTTATAGTGGGGGAAATGGTGGGGGGCTTTCACCTCCTGTAACCTTTATATAAAGGCAGAGCATATGGCAAACGCACACCCCTACCAAAGCCCCAAGGATGACCCAAAAGCCCTGCTGGATGACCGCGGCGGCCTGAACCGCGAAGGTTTCGAGCGCGAGCAATACGCCAAAAGCCCCAACCGCTACAGCTTCAAAGCCTCAGGCCCCGGCGAATACCATATCAGCCAGAACCTCGACGTCGAGCCAGACCTCGATGCCTCCAAGCCCGCCCGCCGCGAAAACTCCCTCGCCGTGCAGGTCCAGAATGTGCGCCCCGCCGAAAACTTCCCCAAATACGATATTGAATTCACCGGCAGCCCCCGCATGCTCGAAAGCGTGCGCGACACGCTGGAAGATGCCAGCATCAAAGTCACCCCCCGCGAAACAAATGGCGAAACCACCTCCCTCGTCGTCAGCGGCAAAAGCATCAATAGCATAACCATGGAACTCAGCAGTCGCCGCGGCCCTGATAAGCACATCATCCTCACCGAAGCCATGGAAGCAAAGCTCAATACCGCCGTAAGCGCCGATGTGCCCAATATCCTCAAAGCAGCCCAGGCGCCAAAAACGCCTGCCGCACCCGCCGCCCCGAAGCCGCACCCCTACACCCTCCCGCGCGAACCCCGCCACTTGCTCGACGAAAGCGGCAAGCCCAACTGGGAAGCCTTCGAGCGCGAGCAATACGCCACAAACCCCAACCGCTACCACCTGCTCACCAGCGAGTCCGCCCCCGGTAACTACACCATAGGCCAGAATATGCGCATGGAGCCGGACGCCAGCGAAGACGCCGCCGTTCAGCGCCGCCGCGACAACATGCTCAGCATCGAGCTGGTAAATATAGTCCCCGGCACAGGCAGCAATCCTTTCCCCAAATACGATATTCAGTTCACCGCCCGCCCCCCCATGCTCGAAAGCGTGCTGCTCGCCCTTAAAAATGGCGGTGTGAAAGCCGAACCCGTGAAAGTAGACGGCGTTCTGACGTCCGTTACCGCAACCGGCAAGGGCATCGAAACTGTGCTGAACGAACTGGCAGGCCGCCGCGCGCCTGACAAAAATCTGATCTTAAGCGACGCCATGGCCGAGAAAGTGGGGGTGGCCGCCAATGCCGACCTCATGAAATTGCAGCAAAAAGGCTCCATGACCGACCGCGTGCCCTCAAAACCCCTCGGCGGCATGGCAATCGCGGGCAGCAGCAAACCTGCCACATAAATTTATTGCATCTAACGCCCTGTTTTTGTAGCTTCACGCCCTCAAAGCAAAGCACAAAAAAGGGCGTTTTATGGCAACCAAGCACATCCTCCTCCTCCCCGGCGACGGCATCGGCCCCGAAGTGGTCAGCGAAACCGTCAACATCATCAACTGGTTTTCCGAAAACGGCCCCGTAAAATTCACCACCAGCGAAGCCCTCCTCGGCGGCGCTGCGTATGACGCCGTCGGCACCCCCTTCCCCGACGAAACCGTGGTTGCCGCCAAAAAATCCGACGCCGTTCTCCTCGGCGCCGTCGGCGGCCCCAAATGGGAATCCCTGCCCATCGCCAAGCGCCCCGAAAAAGGCCTGCTCGGAATCCGCAAAGAACTGGGCCTGTTCGCAAACCTGCGCCCCGCCATCTGCTTCGACGCGCTGGCCGACGCAAGCTCGCTCAAGCACAACATCATCGCGGGCCTCGACATCATGATTGTGCGCGAACTCACCGGCGGCATTTATTTCGGCCAGCCCCGTGGCGTTGAAACCCTGCCCGACGGCACCCGCCGTGGCTTCAACACCGAAGTATACACCACCCCCGAAGTTGAACGCATCGGCCGCGTGGCGTTTGACCTTGCCGCCAAGCGCGGTGGCCGCGTCTGCTCCGTGGATAAAGCAAACGTGCTGGAATGCACCGAAATGTGGCGCGAAGAAATGATCACGCTGCACCAGAAAGAATTCCCCAAAATGGAACTCAGCCACATGTATGTGGACAACGCCGCCATGCAGCTGGTGCGCAACCCCAAGCAGTTCGACGTCATGGTCACCACCAACATGTTCGGCGACATCCTCTCCGACATCGCCTCTATGCTCACCGGCTCGCTCGGCATGCTGCCTTCCGCCTCTTTGGGTAAAGCCGGAACCCCCGGCCTCTACGAACCCGTACACGGCTCCGCACCCGACATCGCAGGCAAAGGTGTCGCCAACCCCATCGCCACCATCCTGTCATTCGCCATGATGCTGCGCTATTCCTTCGACCTGAAGTCGGAAGCCGACCTGCTCGAAAGCAGCGTCAAATCCGTGCTGGAACAAGGCCTGCGCACCGGCGACATCATGCAAGAAGGCAAAAAGCAGGTGGGCACCAAAGAGATGGGCGAAGCCATCCTCAAAACCCTAAGCAGCAGCAAACGCGCCGCCGCTTAACGGCGTTCAGCCACGCCGTCAGGTTCGCGCGGTTGCAGCTCGGCTTTAATCTTGCCGATTTCCTCGCGCACTGCCACGTTAAAGCGTGCCGCATCCGTGCCGTTGGGAATCGGGTACAGGCGAAGGTTATACACCTTCTCGCCCTTTTGCTCGCGCAGGCCCCGTAGGGCGCCGTCTTCTTGCAGCAATTCCACATGCACCCGGTTGGAAAAGCGCTTGTTCAGCACCTCGCGCAGCTTGCCAAGGATGCTATCATTCCCCGGCGCCGTGCCGATGGTGTTTCCCACCAGCATCGCATCCTTCTTCGGGTCAATCCCGATATCGCCATTTTCATACCGCATCTGTGCCGCAACCCTTACAATCGCCATGGGCGCTTCGCAGTCCATATCCATTTTGCCCTCATGTGTCGTTTGCAGCGTCAGCCGCGTGCCGTCTTCGCGCTCAATACTCACCGGATGCAAAGGATTGTTTCGTGTAGTCATAATCATGTCCCCCTTAAGCAATTAAATCGAACCCATAGGTAGTCTTCAAATCCCGCGCCACATTCATCGGCGGCTCCTCGCCCTGCCCCCATGCCAGTATCTTACCGAAGGCCTGCACCTCGATATCCCCCGCCTCCACCGCCAGCTTAAACTGCGCCAGCTTCGGCTCGTCCACCAGCACATACGCCCAGTAACACCGCGCGCCGTTGCTTCCATCCACCCGGTATAAAAGCGATGCGCGTGACGCAAGCACTGCCGAGGTAAAAGACTTCATACCGCATGCGCATCCGTGCCGCGCAGCAGCGCCGCATCTGTGGCTGGCACCGCCTTCGGTGTCTTAAGCCGTGGCAGCTCGCGTGTGAATAGCTGGTCAATATGCGTAAGCGGCTCGTCCTGGTAGGCCGCCTTATACTCCACCGGGTTCGCCATCGCCGCCACCACATCGGGCGTGCGCACCTTCACCGCGCCGGGGTCAATCACCCTTATGTCATGCCGCATCAGCTCATCAAGGTTTGCCGCCTTCACGCCGCGCTCCACGCCAAAATTATTCGCCTTCAAATCCACATCCGCCAGCCCCCGCGCATGCACCTTCTCGCGTATGCGCTTTGCAAACTCGTTCTTCAGCTCCATGGTATCGCCGCCCATGCCCTCCAGCACCTTGTCCACTGGCTGCACCAATTTCTCGATGCGCACCAAAACCGGCGATCCGTCGCGCTTAGACGCAAACAACCGCTGCACCCCTTCGGCCATCATCGGCTCGTCAATATGCAGCGCATCGCCCTTCAAATGCGGCAGCTGCGTAAATATCCCAAGTTCGTGGCTCATCTTCACCACCACTTCCCTGCCCGTGCCTTCCAGTGCGTTGGCCGTCAGCACCAGCGCATCCGCCGCCGCGTCCGTTTTCAAAACCGTAAGCCCCTTGGAAACCGGCACACCCGCATCTTCCAGAAATGCTTCCACGTTACGCATCAACGCGCCGTCCAGCACAATTTTGTCCGCAGCCAGCGGTGCTGCCGCCGCGCGTATTTTCGCAATGCCGGTAAGCTTGTTCGCAGCCTTCGCCGCCGCCGCCATAAGTTCGGGGTCCGTCAGGTGCGACGCAACCGTCGGCACAACGCCCGCGGTAAACCCCATCCGCCGCACCGCCGCCTGAATAATGCCTTCACCCGCCATAACGCTCTCTGTAAGTTTCCCCCAGTATACCAGTAGCTTATGACTGATTTATGACTAAATTTGATTTTTTTAACCAAGTAAATCCAGCAGCTTACCGCCGCCCGCGGCCACATTCCTGCTCCAGCTCGTTCGAGATGGCCCGAAGCGTCTGGCGCACCGCCCCGCCAAAACGCGCCGCATTCATGTTGTCGGGAATGGGGTGTAGCTGCAAACGGTAGCTGAGTTCGCCCCTATCCAGCGGGTTGTGCCCGTCATCTTCCGTGCAAATAACCTGCACCTTGATAGGCCCAAACCGTTCTTCCAAACGCCCCACCAGAACACCCAGCACACTTCGCGGTTCATACTGGCGCGGGTTCTGCCCGCCAATCATCAGCAGCAGCTTATTACCATCCACATGATGCGGGTCCCCGTGCGAATGAATATCCGCCGTGAGTTTCATGCTGGCCCATGTATCGCTAAAATCGGGGCTGAATCCCGGCGTCTCGCTCTTCACGCGCACCGGCACCCGCGCATACAGCCCCTGCAACACCGTAATATTAGGATCGCTTTTTTGCACCATTGCCCCCCCGATTACCCGTAATACCTAGGTTCCAGTCATATCATTCCTGCCCCGGAACGCAATGGCCCAGCATTACCAGAACTAAGGTATTTTAACCATTAAGGGGTGGAATCCGGCCTAACCGCGGCCTTCACCTTCGCCAGTACCGCTGCGCACTTCCCGCCGCAGCACATCCTCCACCGAGGTGATCTGCTTGCGCCGCAGCCACTGGCCCGTGGAGCGGTTATCGTTCAGCGTATCGCGTATCGGCGTGGGCAGCTCATATGTGGTGCCTTGGCTGCGCGCCGCATTATAATTATGCACCACCACATCGCGCCACACTTGCGGGCTCACCTGCTGCGCCCAGTTCTGCCCGTTAATGCCCGCCACCTCGCTGCGCCGCCCGCCGGTAAACTCAATCACCGTTCCGCGCAGCTTATCTGCGCCCAGCAATGCCCGCATCCCGCCATCGCTGATAAGCCCATAATCAAATTCTACCCGTTTCAGTTCTTTGCCCAGCTTCCCGCCCGTAAGCCTGCGCACCAGGTCTGCGTCCAGCATTTCCACATTATGGTCATGCGTGGGGTTGCGCCCACCCGACACCACCGACGCCAACCCAAGGTCCACATAAAAAAGTTCCTGCGCAGCCGATGATGGCGGCGCCAAACATAATTGCTGCACATGCTCCATGCCCGGATGGGCAAATAACGCATCCTGCGCAGCCTTGTCGGGCAAAGCGCCGCGCCCTACGGAAACTTCCGTAAGCACCGCAGGCAACCTTGCCACGCGCTCGGCATTCACCCACCCGGTCGAGCCTTCGCCTGCGGTAAGCGCAATTTTCGTCAGCGGAATTTGCCTGGCTATGTGTGCCATGGGGTCTTCGCCTTCCTTGTGCCGCCCGTCGAACTTCCCGCGTGAAACCATGCCCCGCTCAAATATCTGCGCCAGCTGCTCGTTGGTAATGCTTTGCACATTTCCATTGCGCCCCGTTCCGATATGGCGTTGCCATCCGTCCACCTGTTCAATCTCTGCAAGCAGCATAGGCCGCAATGTTGCAATCAGCTGCGCTTGCTGCTCCAGCAGTTCCGGCGTGCTTTTTTCATGTATCGCCAACTGCACCCGCACCAGCGCACCGCGCGCCGAATCGCTAATCTGGGAAGAGCCGCCCGCCTGTGCCGGGTCATCGTCGCAATTATCGGCAAATGCCAGCCGCGTGGTCTTGTCCTGCGGGTCTTTCGCCGCTGCCACTACAAAACCCTGATATTCGCTACTATATCCCATAAAACCTCATGTTATCTTGCGCTAAATCAGCATACCAACCCATTATTAACATATATTTACATCTGGCGCAGAACCGCGCTTTTTCAGCGTTGCACGAAGCATTTGTTTTGCATAAAGTAAGCCTCTTCCAACCCATAATTCCATAATAAAGAGAAAATACAATGAGTTACAAAGTTGCAGTTGTCGGCGCCACGGGTAATGTAGGCCGCGAAATCCTGAAAATCCTTTCCGATCGCCGCTTCCCCGCCAGCGAAGTAGTGGCCCTCGCCTCCCGCAAATCCGTGGGCAAGGAAGTCAGCTACGGCGATGTAACCGTACTTAAAGTCCAGTCCCTCGACGACTATGATTTCGCCGACACCGACATCGTACTGTCCTCGGCTGGCTCCTCCATCTCCAAGGAATTCGCCCCCCGCGCCGCCGCCGCAGGCGCCGTCGTCATTGACAACACTTCGCAGTTCCGCATGGACCCCGAAATCCCCCTCATTATTCCCGAAGTGAATGCAACGGCGCTGAAGGACTTCCGCAAAACCAACATCATCGCCAACCCCAACTGCTCCACCATGCAGATGCTGGTGGCCTTAAAGCCCCTGCACGACGCCGCCAAAATCAAGCGCATCGTGGTCAGCACCTATCAGTCCGTTTCCGGTGCTGGCAAAGAAGGCATGGATGAATTGTTTGACCAGACCAAGGCCCTGTTCATGAACTCAACCAAAGAGCCTGAAAAATTCACCAAGCGCATCGCCTTCAATGTCATCCCGCACATTGACGTGTTCATGGACGACGGCTCCACCAAGGAAGAGTGGAAGATGGTGAATGAAACCAAGAAAATCCTCGACCCCGAAATCGCCGTGACCGCCACCTGCGTGCGCGTGCCCGTGTTCGTAGGCCACTCCGAATCCGTAAACGTGGAATTCGAGCGCCCCATCACCGTGGACGAAGCCCGCGAACTGCTGGGCGATTCCGAAGGCGTGGTGATCTATGACGAACACCGCAATGGCGGCTACTGCACCCCCATCGAATGTGCTGGCGAAGACGGCGTATATGTTTCCCGCCTGCGCAACGACCCAACGGTGAAACACGGCCTCAGCATGTGGATCGTCTCCGACAATCTCCGCAAGGGCGCAGCGCTCAACGCCGTGCAGATCGCCGAGGAACTCATCCATAATTTCGGCCTCGCACCCAAAAAGGCGCACTAAGCGGCCATGGCCGAATCCCCCCAACTCAGCTTCGGCATTGTTGGCGCAGGAATGCTCGGCCTAACGCTGGCCTACCGCCTGCGTAAATTGGGCCACTTGGTAACGCTCATCGAATCCTCCGATACCCTCGGCGGCCAAACCAGCACATGGCAACTCGGCGACCTTGTCTGGGACCGCCACTACCATGTCATCTCCCAGGAAGACACCGAACTCCTGAACCTCATAGACGAGCTGGGCCTTAAAAACAAAGTCCGCTGGAGCCCCACCAAAACCGGGTTTTTCGCACGCGGCAAACTCTACTCGCTGTCCAACATCGTCGAGTTCCTGCGCTTCCCCGTCATCAACATCTTCGACAAGTTTCGCTTAGGTTGCACCCTCATCCGCGCCAGCACCTTAAAGGACTTAAAAGCATACGAGCGCGAAACATCCATCACATGGCTCACCCGCTGGTCGGGCAAAAACACCACTGAAAAAATGTGGGCACCCCTGCTGCAATCCAAGTTCGGCGAGCAATTTTCCTCCCTTTCCGCCGCCTTCATCATCAGCAACATCCAGCGCATGTTCGGCGCGCGCAAAGGCAAAGGCAAACAGGAAGTCTTCGGCTATGTCAGCGGCGGCTACGAAACCATCCTGAGCGCGCTGCGCCAGAAGCTCGACCTCATGGGCGTCAATATCCTACTCTCGTCCCCCGTCCAGTCCGTCGAGCAGCACGCCACCAACGTCACCATCACCCTGCCCTCCGGCATCCAGAAATTCGACCGTGCCATCCTCACCACCGCCGCGCCCCAGGTGCCGCGCCTGTGCCCCCAACTCACCCCCACCGAGAAGAAGCGTCTCGAAAATGTTGAGTATCTGGGCATCGTCTGCGCCTCGCTGCTGCTCGACCGCCCCATCTCCAATTACTACATCACCAACATCCTCGACCGCTGGGTCCCCTTCACCGGCATCATCGAAATGTCCGCCCTCGTGGATAAAAAAGAATTCAAAGGCAGCTCGCTGGTCTACCTGCCGCGCTACCTGCCCAGCGCCTCGCCCGCCTTCTCCACGCCTGATGAAGATTTTGAGGAGCGCACCCTCGAAGTGCTGGAAAAAATGTACCCCAACTTCAGCCGCGCTCAGGTCCTGACGATGAAAGTATCGCGCGTGAAATACATCCTGCCCGTGCCCACCTCGCACCTGCAGCAAAACCCGCTGCCCGTGCGCACCTCGCTTCCGGGCGTGTTCATGATGGGCACCGGCCACATCACCGACGGCGTACTCACCGTGAATAAAATTATGGTGCTTGCGAAAACGGCGCTGGCGGATTGCCTCTGATCTGATCCAGAATATCCTTACGAACATAAATCGTCATGTTCTGCACCAACGAATAGAAGCTGTAATCCGTTTTCAGCGTATCGCCAATGGATGAGAAACACGAATCCCCCTTCCACCCTACAATGGCCACGGGCTTGCTGTCCTTCACCGTCTTTTCCAGCGGCTCGATCACCACCCCCAGCACCCGCGCAAGGTAGAAATAATTGTTAAACGACGGGAAGATGAAATAACGCGGGTTCTCCGCATGCGTCAAAACATACAGCATATCGTCTTCGTTACACACGATCAGGTTATTGCCCGCCATCGGAAAAATGCTCAATGCATTCGCCACCTGGTAAATGCGGTCATTCATAAACGACGCGCTGAACTTATTGTTCCCTTCGGCATATTCAATCAATGGCCGGTATTGCGATAGCACCATGCGCGTCGCATCGCCCAGCCCGCCGATGATGACCAGCATCATCAGCAACCGCCCGTCACCCATGCGAAACGCCACCGCACAGCCCATCGCCAGCGCCACCAGCGGCATCATCTGCAATAAATAATACGGGAAGTTCCAGAAGTTTCCGCCACGGAAAAACAGCGCAAATGCGCCAAACACCATCAGCGACATAATCTGCAGCAACACCACGTCGCGCTTGCCCCGCTTTTCAAACAGCGTACTGGCGCAACGGCAGAAAAACACCGTAAGCATGAACGGAATCAGCCACTCGTTGGAATACACATATGAGTTCAGGAAGCGGTTGGAAAACCCCTGCCACCGCCCCCACACCTGCGTCACCAGCCGCCCGTCCATGGGCTGGCGCGAAACTGTAAACGCCCCGTCCACCAGCGAGCGCACAAGGAACCGGTGCTGGTCATTAATCCAATACACGGTGTAAAGCACACTATAGCACGCAAGCACTACCGCAAGCAGCGTAAGCCCGTTGCGCACCACAAACCCCGCCCAACGCACCATGCCGCGCACCCACTCGCGCGTGTCGCCAAACGGCGGCGGGGCGGCCATGTCGTTTTTCCCCGGCCTTCCCGGCAGCAGCATCGCCATGGCCGGACCAAGCAAAATAAAGTTCGTAAGCGTCATCACGCACACCGCAAACAACAGGCAGATATACATCCTGTGCCACTTGGTAGGCCGCGGGTTCACCAGCAGGTACATCATCAGGCAAAACGGCAGCGCCACCACATGTTCATACGTAATAGACTGGCTGATCTGCGCCACGCTGCAAAAAATCGCGTAGAAAATCCCCGCCAGAATCCCCGCCAGAACCTTCTGCCGGTCCGCAAGCGTGCGGTACAGCACAAACGACGTAAGCCCGATATACAGCGCGCCAATAGCGCGGAACGCCACCAGGTTTTCGCCCGAAAGGAAATTGAAAATCCCAAACAGAAACCACCCGAACGGCGGCCTGTTATCCCAGTGCCCGATATAGGGGAGCTTGCCCGCCAGCACGTCGCGCCCATGCATGATGAACAGCGCCTCGTCGTGGTACAGCATCTCGTACCGCCACATGCGGATATCGTTGGTCATGAAGAAATACGGGAACCGCATCACCACGGCCACCAGCAGCATCAACCCCAAAATGACGCGGTGCGAAGGCACCTGCCATTCGCGGGTGCGCATAATCGTCAGGATGCGGCGGAGTTTTTCCATTGCGCGATCCGGTCCACGATCTGGGTTGAAGCGTCGCCCGTCCCGTAGGACAGGTTCACGCGGGAATATTGCTTATAGTAGCTTTCGTCGCGCATCAGCCGCAGCGCCTCGGCTGAAAGCCTGCCGCTTTCCGTGCCCACCACGATCAAATTGCCGCCTTCCAGCAGCTCCTTGCGCTCCGTTTGTTCGCGAATCACCAGTGCGGGCTTGCCGAAGAACGCGCTTTCTTCCTGAATTCCGCCCGAATCGGTAATGATCAGCGAAGCCCCGCTCAGCAGGTGCAAAAACGGCGCATACGCCATCGGCTCCACGGTAAAAATATTCGGCTGCTTCAAACTATCTTTCACCAGCGCCCGCACATGCGGGTTTGGGTGCATCACAAAAATAAACTGCATGTGCGGCAATTGCGCGGCCAGCGCGTTCAGCTCAGTGAAATACTGGTGGTGCAATTTCTCGAAATTCTCACGCCTGTGCGCCGTCACCAAAATATAAGGCCGCGCATCGCCGGTAGGCAGCGCCCCGTCCTTATACGGGTTTGGCACATGCTTCAAAATCCATTGCAGCGCGTCAATCACGGTGTTGCCCGTCATCGCCACCTGCTCCGCGGGAAACTTCTCCGCCAGCAGCGCATCGCGCGCAATCACGCTCGGCGCAAAATGCAGCGAAGCCAGCACCGAAATCATCCTGCGGTTATTTTCTTCAGGATACGGCGACATGGGGTTATATGTGCGCAGGCCCGCCTCCACATGCCCCACCGGCACCCGGTGGTAATAGGCAGCCAGCGCCACCGCAAACGCGGTCGTCGTGTCGCCCTGCACCAGCACAAGGTCGGGCTTAGTGCGCGCCATCAGCTCGCCCGCCTGCTGCAAATACGAGGCCGCATAGTCCGAAAGCTCGAAGCTTCCTTCGCTTTGCGGAAACACATGGTCGGGCACAATGCCAAAAATATCGAAAACTGGCTGGGCGAGGGATTGGTGTTGCCCGGTAAATAGCACTTCGGTGGCAAAGCCATGTTCCTTGAGTGCAAGGATCACCGGCGCCAGCTTAACCGCTTCGGGGCGGGTTCCTAAGGCAACAAGTATTTTCACACCTGTTTTGTACCCAAACAACGCTGGGTCAGCAAGTGAATTCCAAGGGATATGGTGCGCATGCTGGTGCGCATAATGCGCATTTTGCTTTCGCCCTGCTTGCGGTCATACACAAGGTTGATCGGCACTTCGCTAAAGCGCGCATACGGCCTGAGCGCCGAAAGCAGCTCCACCTGGCACTCGAACCCACGGCGGGTAATCAGTGCGGCACCGCGATTGGCAATCGCCTTCTGGAAAACACCCACCCGGTATGCCCGGAAACCGCACGTGTAATCCTTCACCTTCGCAATCGGCAGCATCATCCGCCAAAACAGCGACGCCCCGTAGGAAATCGCATGCCGCTGCCACGTAAGCCCCGTGGCAACCTTGCCCGGCTGGTAGCGCGACGCGATCACCACGTCCGCCCCCCCCGCAATGGCTGCGCACATGCCCGTGATGATGGAAGGATCGTGCGTGTCGTCGCCGTCCATGAACACCGCAATATCGCTGGGCGCGCCCTGCAGGCACACATACGAAATCAGCTCGTTCGTGCCCATACCCAGCCCGCGGTTTTCTTCGCCGTGCAGCACAACAAGCGGGTAATCATTCTTGCAGCCTTCCAGCGCCGCCAGCGTCTGGTCAGTGCTTCCGTCATTATAAGCAACCACGGTGTAGTCCTGCCGCCCGGCAAATTCCGAAGCAATGCGCGACAGCAGCGGCTTGATATTCTGTTCTTCGTTATAAGCCGCAAAGCATATGTATAACATGGGGGTAAGGCCGTTTCAGGAGTGACGCAATGCCGATGACAGTAACGCAATTTCCGGCAATTGCATCTCTTTTACACAGCCGTTTTCATGAAAACGAAAACTGTGTAAATCCTGCATCACAACGCCAGCGTATTGGTGGTTGGCGCTTTGTCCGCAGCGGCAACTTTGCCCTGCCATGCCTGCATGTCGCCCTTGGGCGTGGTAAGTTTCGCCGCAGCCATCGCCGCTTCTTTGCTGCCGGGCAAATGCTGCGCGTCCGGGCTTGCCGAAGGAATTTTGGTGGCCCACGGGTTGCAGCGCATTTCTTCCACCTGCCTGCGCAAGCGCGCAATCGCTTCTTCGTCTTTCAGCGCCAGCACTTCCGGCAGGCCGAGATACTTGCCCATTTCCTTAATCAAATCTTCCTGCATGTGCTTTGGCTGCTTGATAATCAGCTCCGCCGCCACCGCCACAATCGAATGATCCACGGTATTATCGCTCACCACGCCTTCGCCATGCCCTTTTGAGGAAATAGAAAGCAGTGCCTCGCCCACCAGCGTCGCGCTCACGAAAAGCACACGCCACGGAATAGCCTTCATGTGGTCTTTCGCATGGCCCACTTCCTTGAGCGATGCGCTACTGTCCTTCAAAATGCGCTGCGCTTCCTTGCGCTCGATAAACGTGGTGTAAGCATGGCACAGCGTGCTGCCGATATAGCCATAGCTAGCCGCACGCAGCGGGCTTTCGCGAATCCAGTCCACAACCCCGCCGGGGCTGGCTTTGTGGCCTTCCGTAGCGTCCGGGTCTTTCGCTTTTTCCTTAAACATGGTGGCAGTCAGGCCCGACGCGATCGTCACCGACCCCAGCGCCGTATCGCCCCAGCCGCCCTTGCGCATTTCATGGATCTGCTTGGGCGTCATCTCCGGGCGCGGCTTAGCCAATGCCCGGTGGTGTAATGCGGCCTTGGCAATCAAACCACCCGCCACCACATACATCATGTTCCCGATTTCCGAAGGGTGCGCCCGGAAGAAATTATCCACCTTGCGCAGCGGCGTTTCATGCCGTGCCGCCCCCACCGTGGAAATAGCGGTGTCTTCAGGAACCGTAAGCCCCTTGATCTTCGCATGGTCCAGAATCAGCTGCGCGCCCTCGCGGATCTGCAAGTCCGACTGGTCGTTGCGCCCATAGGCCGTCAGCACCGCGCTACCGGTAAGGTATGAAAGCCCCGCCAGCGTGTCTTCCCAGCGCTTGCCTTTCGCGCCGTACATGGCAAAGCCCACGTCAGCCACCATCATCGCCGCGCCCGAAAGTTGCAGCGAGCGCTTGCTTAAAAGATCGCCCCAGCTTGGATTATCTTCCTTGAGCTTGGTCACCTGCGGCGCGTCGTCAATGAAATTGCTCTTGTCCATCAGCGTCAGCAATTCGGCTTCGCGCTTGAACCCGCGCACCTCGATCACCGGCTTTTCATTCACCGTAAAGGGAATGCACTCGTAATCCTTGGACTTGAAGGTCTGCAGCACTTCCTCGATCTTGCCCGGCCCAATGTCGGGGCAGGCATGCACATACGCGCGCAAAGCGCCGTTCGCGGTACGCATAAACGTAACCTCGTCAACAACCTTGGACTTTGAATAAGCGTAAATACTCACGATGAAGCCATAATAACTAAACTAACCCATTGTATAGGATATAGGAGAATTGTTACAGCTTCATGTCATTTCCGCCATTTTGGCGAAAAATAATCCCAAGCAATTTCAGCTATTTACTTCGACGCCAAGCGAATTTTGCTGTGGCTGTAGCCATAGGTGAAATAAATCAGGAAGCCGAGCGTGAAATACGGGATCAGCAACACGAAGGTTTCCCACAGCGTCGAGATCAGCAATCCGCAGCACAACATGCCCATGATCGGCACAAAGCGAGGATAGCGCAGGCGGAACGGGCGGTGCAGGTCCGGCTCCTTCTTGCGCATGTACAAAACCGTGAAGCAGATGATGCAGAACGCCATCAGCGTACCGAGATTCACAAGGTCGCCCAGCGCCTCAATCGGCGTAAAACCAGCCACCGTCCCCGACACCAGCCCCACGAACAACGTGTTGATCCATGGCGTCTGGAACTTCGGATGCACCTTGGCAAATACCGGCGGCAGCAACCCGTCCTTGGACATGGTGTAGAAAATGCGCGTCTGGCCATACATCAGCACCAGCATCACCGAAGAAAGGCCGCAGATCGCGCCGATCTTCACCAGGAACGCAAGCCAGGGCACGCCAATCGCATCCACCGCAACCGCAATCGGGTCGGGCACATTCAGCGTGTCGTATTTCACGATGCCGGTCAGCACCAGCGATACCGCCATATACAGGATCGTGCAAACCACCAGCGACCCGATAATGCCAATCGGCACATCGCGCTGCGGGTTTTTCGCTTCCTGCGCCGCCGTCGAAACCGCTTCAAAACCCACATAAGCAAAGAAGATATACCCCGCTCCGCGCAGCACGCCGCTCCAGCCGAAATTACCATATTCGCCCGTGTTCTTCGGCAGGAAAGGATGCCAGTTCGCCGGGTTGATATACATGCAGCCCACGCCGATAAACAGCAAGATCACCACCACTTTGATGAACACGATAACGTTATTCACCGTCACCGATTCTTTTACGCCCATCACCAGCAGCGAGGTTACAACACCAAGCCCAAGGAACGCGGGCAAATTGAAGATCGCCGTACCCGCCGAACCGTCAGCCAGCGTAATCGCATGCCCCGTCGCCGCGGCATATTGCGCCGGTATGATAATACCAAAATCTTTAAGGAAACTCACAAGGTACCCCGACCAGCCCACAGCCACGGTTGACCCCGCAATCCCATATTCCAAAAGCATAAGCCAGCCGATGAACCACGCCGCAAGCTCCCCCAGCGACGCATAAGCGTAAGAGTATGCGCTGCCCGAAACCGGCAGCATGGACGAAAGCTCCGCGTAGCACATGGCCGCGAAAGCGCAGCACAGGCCAGCAGCCATAAACGAAAGGATGATAGCGGGACCGGCGAACTTTGCCGCCGCCTGCCCGGTCATCACGAAGATACCCGTACCGATGATGCAGCCGATACCGAGGCTGACAAGGTTCACAGCCGTAAGCGAGCGCTTCAGTTCCCCGCCTTGCGATTCAAATTGGATGGTCTGGACGGATTTACGGATAAAAAACGTGGCAAATGACATTGGGACTCCCCGATTTTTTTATATGAGACCAGCCTTGTGGCACGGCCAACAGAAGAAGCGTTGTACACAGGTTGCATCCGAGTTTCAAGGCAAGGTTGCACTTGCTGCATAGCAGCAATCAGGCCTTGCTTTAGATGCTGTCGTCAGCGTTAAAATGGATAGCCGCATCATAATTCATGTTTTCCCACGGCGAGGCCTTGGGTGCGCCGCATGCGGCAAGCGGCAGGAGCATAGCCAGCAACAGGCTACGGCGGAGGAAAGAAGAGGTGAAAATGCGCGTCATATAATCCTTAAGGCCCGAAATGGGCCGCAAAGATATTACAAGTTCCGTGCCATTCTAAAAACCTAGTAAAACTGCGCCTTAGCGCAACATGCACCCCCTCGCGCTGCCTAAAACTTAGGCAGCCACCCAAAAGCCCGCCACAAATTTAATCAGAAATTTAATCAGTCCGGCCGCGTGCCGCAGGCGTCGTTGCAGCATCGCGCCCGCGCAGGTCCGGCAGCTCCAGTACCCGCACAAAATCTTCCGCCAACTGCCCGTCGCGCCCCCGCTCCATGTGAATCGCGCGAATCCACTCGCAGGGAAAATCCACCTTCGCCGCTTTTTGAATGCGGCTCGCATGCGTCTTCGGCTGCGCGCCATCCAAAAATCCTTTAATCGCCCCCAAAGCCGCCGCCGGATTGGCCACCAGCTCTTTCGTGCGCATCCGCAAATCCGTATCGCGTTTCTGGAAGCGGCTTATGTCTTCAACGTCAAACCCGCCCTGTCCGTTGGGCTTCACCACTTCCCATTCCATGCCCGTAAGGCTCTTAAGCTTCGGCAGCGCTGCCACCAGCACTTCGCCGCGCGTCTTGTATTCCTTGGGCTTTTCCGGCTCCGGCGCATTCTGCTGCGCCGTCGAGTGGTCGTACACCATCAGCGTCTTCACCGGTGCGCGCACATCGCGCTCCATCATCAGCGCCGTGCCGCCATCGGGAAACGCGTTATGCTTGAGCGCCCCGCCCCTGCTGGGCTTGAATTTGAACACATCGCGCAGCATTACCTGCATTTCCGTATCATCCACATACACCTGTATTGTCATGCGGCTCAAGCAGTCCGGCTTCAACTTGCCGACCATTACCTCCATCAGCGATTTCGCAATCGGCTGGTCGCCATAGTCCGGGTGCTTCACCAGCTTTTTAATACGGAATTCCTGATCCTCCACCTTATATAGCACATACCCCGCCAGCTTGCCATCCACCTCGGCAAGCATCACATGGGTGTTGCTGTCCTCCAGCATACTGTTGAAGCGCTTCCGGTCATACGGCTCCCGCGCCGCCAGCGCGTCGAGCGCCACCATCTCCGGCAGCCATACCGGCTGGTCGGCATGGTTCAGGAAATGCACATAGGTTTTATCTTCAACTTGCATAAAGACCCGCAGCAAAATGGAAAAAGCTTACTAAACCATACCCTAAAATAGATTAAAATCTATTAATAATCAAGACCCCGGCGCCCGAAACTTGCCAAGGCTGCTCGCATGCTCCACCACCCGCGCGGTCAGGTCCGCCGCCGAAACCTCGCGCGGCACCCGCACAATGGCAATATCAAACATCAAATCCGCCGCATCGCGCAGCAGCGCAAGCGTGGTCGGGCTTACTACCCCCTTCGCCCCATAGCCCGCCGGCAAATGCGTAAGCCCCAGCGTGGGCGCATTCCCACTTTTTTTCGGTGCAAAATTCATCAGCGCGTCGCGCGCAATATGCAGCCGCGCGTCCGCCGCCACAAAGTCCGGGTCGTCGCGCTGCAGCTGCACTCTGGTCTTCGCGCTTTCCGCCAGCTCAGCAAGCATCGGCTGCACACCCCCTTCTTCCAAATCCTTGTGGCTCCCCGCAATCACCCGCATCGTATCGGCCACCTTATCAATACAGCGCATCGCCTGCGCCGCCTTGCGCATCCGGTTCATGCCAAAAAACTCAAGATTTCCCTTGGGCATGGTGCCCACAAAAATATTATACGGTTCGCCCTTCATTTCGTTCAGCACATTGTCCACATCCACATGCCCGCGCCGCCTGCGCACAAAGCCAATCAAATCCGCACCCTCCACCAGATCGCGCTCCACCAGCCGCGAAAGCGGCTCCAGCGCGGCCCCCGTAGCAGGCGTGGTGTGCATTCGCCTTTCAATATGCTCTTTCGCCCGCCGCACCCCCCGGTCCAGCAGCGCCAGGCACAGCGCCGCCCCTTCATGTTCTTTGGTAAGCCCTTCGGCTGCCGCGAAGCTCGCCCGCTTCTCATCTATATAGGAGTCAATATCGCCCACATGCCGCTGCGCTTCCCGCCCGCCATCGGCCGTGTGCATAAAGCGCCGTTCAAAACTTTCCATCAGCCGGATATGCGCGCCAAGGTCGCCCGGCGTCGGCAATGGAAACAGCTTCACGCGGTAGCGCTCATCGCGCAGTGGGTCCACATACGCCTGCCCACCCACCATCACTATAGTATTAGGTGTTGTCATCGTTCCTGCTTTCAAAAACCTGCGGCTCTGGCGGCCCCTTACCCTAATCGTTAACGCTTAACCCCCACCCTGTCAAGGCACAAGCATTGATTTTCCTATATTTTCTGCCAAAAAACCTGTCACATGATTGTAACTCGACCATTTTGTTAATAAATCTTATAGTCTGCTCCAAATCACGACACAGGAGCAATTATGGCCGATCAATTCGACGACGAACCCACCGACTTCGCATCCCAGGCCGCCTCAGGCCGCAAAGCCCGCACCATTGACGCCGCTGAACTGGGCCGCCGCGCCACCAACGCCATGCACAACAAAAGCCTCACCCCCGACCATCTCGCCTCCCAGACCTATCTCAGCGGCAAACCCGCCGAGCATGAAAAGGCCGTCGAGCGCATATTGAAAGGCTCCGCCATCGCCGCCGACGCAGGCACAGTGGCCGAAGTTGCCCGCCAGCTGGAAATCGAAATCCCCTACGGCAACAATATCAAAAAGAAACTCGCCTCTCCCTTTGGTGGTGGCCGCCCCAAAAAAGGTACTGGCCGTGGCCGCGGCGGCGATCCCGAAACTTCCGAGGAATAAACACCCCGCATGCGGATCCTCATCAGCGAATCCGAGCAAAAGACCAAGTTCTATAAAATGGCTTCGGTCTTTGCCGAGGAATACAATAAATATGCAGAGCCAGACGAAAAGGCCCGCATCATCGTGCCTTACTCATTTTTGGTAAGCAAGGTCCGCCACCTCTTCCCCGAAACCCTCCAGTCCGTGCGCGACGGCGACCAGGAAAAGAAATTCCTGGCGCTGGCCGCCCAAAATCCCCAGCTCTTCGACTTCACCTTCACCAAGGAAGATGAAGTGCTGTACGAAAAACTTTTTGCCGGCGCACAAAACTTCCTCAACCGCTACAAAGCCATCGAGCGCGCCAACCAACCCGAAAAAACCCGCGAGTCCGCAGAAACAGCCTCCGTCGCGCAGCCCAACGAACTCATCAGCCGCAACGCCGCCAATGCCATCCGCACCAACGCCCACGATATCAACAACCTCCTGCGCATCACCGCCCAAAACCCCCAAGGCTGGTTTGAAGCAAATAAAATCGCAACCGCCAGTGAGCAGCGCCCGCTTAGCGCAACCACTCCCGGCGGCGAAAAAACCTTCGGCCCCGGCCTCTTCATCGCCATGTTGCAATCCCCCGAAATCCGTAAAATATTAAAGCTCAACGGCGAGCCACTC
>JAYULW010000068.1:0-26565 GCA_043763155.1 Alphaproteobacteria bacterium
CCTCAACACCCGCCTCGACGCCCCCACCATCGCCCACATGCTCACCCACAGCGAAACCAAACTCCTGCTGGTCGAGCGCCAATATTCTGGCCTCATCAGCGCCGCCCTCGCCCTCATGGATTCCAAGCCCGAAGTGATCGGCATCAACGACCCCAGCTATCAGGAAGGCGAACTCCTCGGCACACAAACCTACGAAGACCTGATCAACGAAGGCGACGAAAACTACGAATGGCCATGGCCCCAAAACGAATGGGACGCAATCTCACTGAACTACACCTCCGGCACCACCGGAAACCCCAAAGGCGTCGTCTACCATCATCGCGGCGCATACCTGAATTCGCTGGGCAATGTGCTGGCCTTCAACGCCATGCCCGCCCACCCCGTCTATCTCTGGACCCTACCCATGTTTCACGCCAGCGGCTGGTGCTTCCCCTGGACCATCACCGCCGCCGCAGGCACCCATATTTGCCTGCGCAAAATAGACCCCGCCACCATTTTTGCGTTAATCGAAAAACACAACGTCACCCACTTCACCGCCGCCCCCGTGGTGCTGAACCTGCTCATCCACGCCCCTGAAAACACCAAGCCCAAAGTGGCCCACACCATTCAGGTCATGACCGCTGGCTCCGCACCCCCCGCGCCTGTGCTGGAATCCATGGCCCGCATGGGCTTCAACGTCACCCATGTCTACGGCGGCACCGAAGTCTTCGGCCCCAACATGTCCTGCGCATGGCACGACGAATGGAGCGCACTCCCCATCCCCGAACAAGCCCTGCTGAAAGCGCGCCAAGGCGTGCCCTACATCTCCCTCGAACACATGATGGTGGCCGATGCGAACACCATGGAAGAACTGCCATGGGACGGCGAGTCCTTAGGCGAAGTGATGATGCGCGGCAACGTCATCATGAAAGGCTACCTCAAAAACGCGGGCGCGAATGAAGCCATTTTCAAAGGCGGCTGGTACCACACCGGCGACCTCGCCGTGCGCCATGCCGACGGCTATATCGAAATCAAGGACCGCCTGAAAGATGTCATCATTTCCGGTGCCGAAAACATTTGCTCGCTCGATGTGGAGTCGGTGCTATACCGCCACCCCGCCGTGCTGGAAGCAGCCGTCGTCGCCAAACCCCACGACCATTGGGGCGAAGTCGTCTGCGCCTTCGTCGAACTCAAAAGCGGCGCAACCGCCACCGAAGCCGAAATCATCGCCTTCTGCCGCGAACACCTCGCACATTTCAAATGCCCCAAACATGTGGTATGTGGTCCCTTAGACAAAACGCCCACCGGCAAAATCCAGAAATACGTCCTGCGCGAAAGAGCCAAAGCCCTATGAACGATCCTGTCGTTATTGTCTCCGCCATCCGCACGCCTTTGTGCGGCCTGCAAGGCGCACTCAAAGACCTGCCCGTAACCCAGCTCGGCGCAAACGCCATTGCCGTTGCCCTCAAACAATCCGGCCTCACCCCCGCAAGCATTGACGAAGTCATCATGGGCTGCGTGCTGTCCGCAGGCGTGGGCCAGGCCCCTGCGCGTCAGGCCGCACTTGCCGCAAACCTTCCCGAAGCCGTGCCCTGCACTACGGTGAGCAAAGTCTGCGGCTCCGGCCTGAAAGCAATCATGCTCGCCCATGATGCAATCGTCGCGGGAAGCGCCTCCACCATCATCGCCGGTGGCATGGAAAGCATGAGCAACGCCCCCCACCTCATGCCCAAATCGCGCGACGGCGTGCGCTTGGGCAATGCCCTGCTGCAAGACCACATGTTCATTGACGGCTTGCAAGACGCCTACGACCGTGGCAAGCTCATGGGCATCTTCGCGGAAGCCTGCGCCGCGCATTTCAACTTCACCCGCGAGCAGCAGGACGCCTTCGCCCTCACCTCGCTGGAGCGCGCCAAAGCCGCCGCCAGCGACGGCACCTTCGCCCGCGAAATCACCCCCATCATCCTGCGTGGCCGCAAGGAAGACATTTCCATCAACGCCGATGAACAGGTCATGCGCGCCCGTCCTGAAAAAATCCCCACCCTCAAACCCGCCTTCTCCGAAACCGGCACCGTAACCGCCGCCAACAGCAGCTCCATCTCCGACGGCGCGGCAGCACTTGTAATAATGCGCGAATCACAGGCCGAAAGCCTGGGCCTTCAGCCCCTCGCCCGCATCATAGCACACGCCTCCCACGCGCAGGAGCCTGCATGGTTCACCACCGCCCCCGCAGGTGCCGTCAAAAAACTCATGGCAAAAACGGGCTGGGAATTAAACGACGTGGATTTATTTGAAATCAACGAAGCCTTCGCCGTAGTCGCCCTCGCTGCCATGGAAGAACTGGCCCTCCCCCACCACAAAGTAAACATCCACGGCGGCGCATGCGCCCTTGGCCACCCCATCGGCGCCAGCGGAGCGCGCATTATGGTCACACTCCTGAACGCACTCGCCAAATACGATTTGCGCAAAGGCGTCGCCACCCTCTGCATTGGCGGCGGCGAAGCAGTTGCCATGGCTGTCGAACGAATCCGTTAGCGAAAGGGAAAAGATGAAACTCACCGAAACCCAGAGCATGATCCGCGACATGGCCCGCGACTTCGCGCAAAACACCCTCGCACCGGGCGCTGCCGCGCGCGACGCCGAAAGCCGCTTCCCCACCGAAGAAGTCAAAGCCATGGGAAGCCTCGGCCTCATGGGCATGCTCATCCCCGAAAACTACGGCGGCGCAGGCGCCGATTATGTCTCCATGGCCCTAGCGGTTGAAGAAGTAGCCGCAGCCGACGCCTCCTGCTCCACCATCATGAGCGTGCAAAACTCCCTCGTCGGCGCAGGCGTATTACGCTTTTCTAACGACTGGCAAAAAGAACAATTCCTAAAGCCCATCGCAAGCGGACACATGCTCGGCGCATTCGCCCTCACCGAACCGCAGGCAGGCTCCGACGCCTCCGCCCTGCGCACCACCGCCACACGCGATGGCGATAGCTATATCCTGAACGGCACCAAGCAATTCATCACTTCCGGCAAGTACGCCGACCTCGCCCTCGTCTTTGCCGTCACCGACAAATCCGCAGGCAAAAAAGGCATTTCCGCCTTTTTAGTTCCCACCAAAACCCCCGGCTACAACGTCGCCAAACTCGAACATAAGCTCGGCCAGCTATCGTCCGATACCGCCATGCTGCAATTCGACGACATGCGCATCCCCGCCACGCACCTATTGGGCAATGAAGGCGAAGGCTACAAAATCGCCCTCTCCAATTTAGAAGGCGGCCGTATCGGCATTGCCGCACAAGCCGTCGGCATGGCCCGCGCTGCATTAGAGGCCGCAACCGCCTATGCACATGAGCGCGTTACCTTCGGCAAACCCATCTTCGAGCATCAGGCCGTATCATTCCGCCTCGCCGACATGGCCACCGAAGTCGAAGCCGCTCGCCAGCTCCTGCACCACGCCGCCCAATTGCGCGATGCAAACGAACCCTGCCTCAAGGAAGCCTGCATGGCCAAATTATTCGCCTCTGAAATGGCCGAGCGCGTTTGCTCCGGCGCCATTCAAACGTTGGGCGGCTACGGCTACGTCCGCGACTTTCCGCTGGAACGCATTTACCGCGACATGCGCGTCTGCCAATTATACGAAGGCACCAGCGACATCCAGCGTATTGTCATCAGCAAAGCATTGGGGGCTTAAATGCAACTTACCGACACAGCCGCAATCATCACCGGCGGCAGCGGCGGCATCGGCTCCGCAACCGCCCGCCTGCTCGCCCTTTACGGCGCGCGTGTCGCCCTCTTCGACCGCAATCGCGCCGCCGCCGAAGACGTTGCCGATAGCCTTGGTGGCATCGCCTGCACCTGCGACGTTACCGACGAATCCTCAGTGCGCGCAAGCATCGCCAAAGCCGAGGCCGCCCACGGCCCCGCCCGCATCGTCATCAACTGCGCAGGCATGCTTGGCGCTGGCCGCATCTTAGGCCGTGAAGGCCCTATGAAACTCGACAGCTTCACCCAGGTCATGAACGTCAATGTCATCGGCACCTTTAACGTCATGCGCCTCGCCGCAAACGCCATGCAGGACCTGATGCCGCTTTCCCCCGACTCCGAGCGCGGCATCATCATCAACACTGCTTCCATCGCCGCCTACGAAGGCCAGACCGGACAGGCCGCTTACGCCGCGTCCAAAGGCGCCATCGTAAGCCTCACCCTTCCCGCCGCCCGCGAACTGTCGCGCTTCGGCATTCGCGTGAATGCCATTGCCCCCGGCCCCGTTGACACTGAAATGCTAAGCAACATGCCCCCCGACGCGCGCAAAAGCCTCGAAGAAACCATTCCCTTTCCACAGCGCCTGATCAAGCCCGAAGAATTCGCAATACTCGTAAAACACATCATTGAAAATCCCGCCATCAACGGCGAAATCATACGCCTCGACGGCGCACTCCGTATGGGCGCGCGCTAGTTGCTCACTTTAGGCGCGGGCACCCACTCGCGTGAAAGTTTCTGGCCTTCCATCACCTGCTCCGGCGTCATGTCTTTTTCAATCAGGTTGCGCATGTAAATCGCCGTCTGGTTATCTGCGGCCGCCGAAATATTCGCCCACATATACGCAAGCACAATGTCCTTTGCCGCGCCCTTGCCTTGATAATACGCGCCACTAAGCGCGGCCTGCGCTTCCGAGTGCGAATGCTCAGCGGCTTTCCTGTACCATTTCACCGCTTCCGTATCGACCTGCGGCAAACCGCCCTGCCCCACGGCATACGCCCGCCCTAAACTATATTCCGCATCCACACTGCCTTTTTCTGCAGCCTTGCGGTACCATTTCACCGCCTCAGTGCTATCTTTTGAAAGCGCATCCGCATCAATGCTGTACAGCAGCGCAAGGCTAAACTCCGCATCCACATTACCCTGCTCCGCCGCGCGCTTATACCATTTAATCGCCAGCGATTCATCGCGCAACAGCCCGCCTGTGCCGTTGTAATAGGATTGCCCCATGAAATGCTGCGCACTGCTATTGCCCTGCTCCGCGGATTTGCGCATCCACTTCACCGCCTCAATTTCATCCACTGCCACGCCTTCGCCGTTATGATACAAAAGCCCCACATAATACTGCGCCTCAGGGTTGCCCGATTGCGCCGCAGGCGTAAGCCAGCGCACCGCCTGCAACAAATCCGCCGGCACTTCCTTGCCTTTGTAATACATGATGCCCAGAATCCATTGCGCCTGCACATTATCCTGCAGCGCTGAGCGGTTAAACAGCGCCAGCGCTTTGCCGGAGTCACGCGGAATGCGCCCCCAGCCATTATAAAACGCAAGGCCCATATATAATTCGCCGTTGCTGTTATTCTGCTCTGCCGAACGCCGGAACCACTTCACCGCCTCCACATCGTCGCGCGGCACATTCCCCAGCCCGTTGAAATACGCATAACCCAGATAAAATTGCGCATCGGCATTGCCCTGCACGCTGGCTTTAGTAAACCACTGCACCGCCATAGACTCGCTCTTGGGCAATCCCGCCGTGCCGTTAAAATACGCCTGCCCCACATAGAACTGCGCAACGGGCAGCCCATGCTCCGCCGCGCGCCTGTACCACTGCATCCCTTTTTCTTCATTGCGCAATAGCAGCTCCGAGCCTTCCGTATACAGGCTGCCCATCACAAACTCTGCCTCTTCGCTACCGTCTTCAGAAGCCTTGCGATACCAGTCCATCGCCGTTTCTTCGTCGCGCGCGAAATCGCCGTAGCCCTTGCCGAATACTTTGCCCAGCATATATTCTGCCTGCGGCGTGCTTTTGCTTGCCGATTTTTGCAGCAGCCGCACAGTGCGGTTTTTGTCTTCGTTGCTGTTTTCATGCTGGTAATACATCATCGCCAGCCGGTATTGCGCCTGCGGGTCGCCCATCTGCGCGCGCAATTGTAAGAGCGGGTTCATCGGATTTTGCGGCAGCAAATTCAACCCCAGCGCCAAAAGCCCGCCAGCCATCACCCCCTTGAATAGTAGCCTATAAACCATATACTTCAGCAGGTTAACTAAGGTCGAACGCCATCGCGCACACACACGATGCCAAGGCCAACATAACCCATAACTATTAATACTATCTTTATTTTTGATGGACTTAAGCGATATTACAATCGCCTGAGGTCAAATATATGCACCCCGTCGGCGTTATACACCCCCGCCTTCTTATCCAGCGAAAGCGCCACGAACTTCCCCCGGTTTTTCTTCCACAGCGCCTGCGAACGCGCCGTAAACGGCTCAATATACGAAGGCGCCTCATTGCCTGCAAAATCCGCCTCATTCACCACCAGGTAATCCACCCCGAAGCGGTCCCGCAATTCCCGAAGCGGTGCCAGATCTTTGGCCAGATATGCATCCACCACCGCATCCATCTTCGCGCGCATGTCCAGCACATAGTCGCGGTGCGCAATCGCATGCCCCGCCCACGTCACCAAAACGCTGCGCTGCGCAACATACGGCACTGCCTCTACCACGCGCCCATAACGGTCGCCCGGCCAGCCCGCAAGCACCGCATCCTTAGGCAACGTTTCAATAAAATTAATAGCCCGGCGCTGAAACGGCTCCATGGTAAATAAATACCCCGCGCTTTCGGCCTCTGCTTGCGCAATCAGGCCCACATACCCCAGCACCAAAAGCACAAACCCCGCGCTGCGCATGTTGCGCGGCAGCAGCCTCTGACAAAAACTGCGCAACCCCAGCGGCAAAAACAACGTAACCAGAACCGGAAAATTATAAATCGCAAAGCGGTACGCGTTATCATACATAAACAAAAACGATGCGAAGAAAAAGAACGCCACCGCATACACATACGGCTTCATATTCCCCGGCCTTTTGTCCCGCGCGTCATGCAGCAGGATGCTCGCAAATAACAGCCCGAAAATCACCAGCGTCAGGATTTGGCCGCCATTCATGCCCAGCCGCGTGCTGTTTTGCAGCGCATACGCGCTGATCGTATAAGCAAACGGATTAATCACTGCCAGCGCGTTGCCCGCCTCCGGGTATTTCAACCGCTCCGTCAAAACATTGATCGCAGGCCCATAGGCGCCAGCCTTCGGCATCACCATCGGAATCATCAGCGCAAGCGTAATCACCCCCGGCACTGCAAGCCACGCCATCCGCTTCCACCACACCAGCCGCAGCGGAAACACATCCTTGCGCACCGCGCCCGCAAGCGTGGGAAACATCACAAACAGCCCAAGCGTCATCCCGGCCACAGGCGCGATGATGGGGTAAAAAACCGCGCTCGCAACCGTGGCCAGCGCAAGACTTGCAGGACTGCCCGACACCAGCGCCGCCACCGCCCACCATGTGAGCGGAAACCCAAACCCATGCGCCATTCCGCCCACCATGCGGAAAATAAAAATGCTGGAACACCCATACACCGCAAGCGTGGCAAACCCGTTCACCCGCCCGCCCAGCGCCCTGCCCGCCACATACACCGGCCAAAAGCATGAAAGCCACAACACCACCGGAAGCACCGCGTGCAATATCCGCGGATCAAAAAACTTGGCCCACGCCACCTGCAGCGCCCAATACCCAACAGGCATCCACTGCGACAAATAATAATTCGCCGTGTAATCATCCTTAAAAACCGCCGGGTCATAATAACGCTGAAACCCATACAGCGTAAACATATCCGGGTCGAACATATCCGCATTCAGCGCAAACCCCAGTTGCCCCACCCAAAACGGCAGCAGCAGCAACACTCCCGCAAGCAGCGAGAACGCAAAAAACCGCGATGCTTTATGCCGTGGCGCCATTACTTCCAATCCAGGTGAATAAGCGCCAGCGCCGTGCCCGGCTCAAGGTCGCACGCTGCCTTCGCACCCGCCCGGATCGCCTCGCCCTCTTGCGGCTTCAACCCAAATCCGGGGCGAATAGCGCGAATATTTTCCGCCGTAAACGCCTCGCCCTTAGCGATAGCTTTCACCACATACAATGAACGCCTGTACGCCCGCGATGCTTCCTCCGATTGGCTGGGCGCATAGTGCGCGCTGCCCAGCGACTGCCACGCCTGCACCGACTCGGCAACCATCGTTGAAAGCTCCTGCGGCTCCAGCGAAAACGCCGAATCCACACCCCCTTCCGCGCGTGAAAGCGTCACATGTTTTTCAATCATCACCGCGCCCAGCGCCACGGCAGCAATGGCTGTCCCAATCCCCTGCGTATGGTCCGAAAGCCCAACCGGCACACCCAGAATCCCCGACAAAAACGGTATCGTCAGCAAATTCGCTTCCGTCGCAGGCGCGGGGTAACTGCTCGTGCATTTCAGCACCACAACATCTTTCGCACCCGCCTCGCGCGCTGCACGCACCGCCATCTCAATCTCACCAAGGGAGGCCGTACCCGCTGAAATAATCATCGGCTTGCCAGTAGAAGCCACCTTGCGAATCAACGGCAAATCCGTATTTTCAAACGAGGCGATTTTATACAGCGACACATCCAGCGTTTCCAGAAAATCCACAGCCGTTGCATCAAACGGCGTCGAAAACGCAACCAATCCCAGCGACTTCGCATAATCAAACAAAGGCGCATGCCACTCCCATGGCGTGTGCGCCTCCTCATACAAATCATGCAATGTGCGCCCCGCCCATAAGCTGGTCGCATCGCTAATCCTGAAATCCGGCTTATCGCTTTTGATCGTCATCGTATCAGCCGTATAGGTCTGCAACTTCAGCGCATCAGCACCCGACGCCGCAATCGCCTTCACAATCGCCTTCGCGCGTTCCAGCGAACCCTTATGGTTGCCCGACATTTCCGCAATGATAAAAGGCTTCTCGCCCCGGCCAATCACGCGGTTACCAACCTTAAACATCATCCACTCCTACTGTTTCACATTGCAATGCGGGCCGCGTTTGCGCCCATTGTTCCATTCCCAGCGCCCAGATGGCAACATCCACCGCCGCGCCCTCTACCATCATATGCCCCACCAGCGTGCCTTTGCGCACAAACCCAAGCTTCTCATGCAGCCGCAGGCTTTTCACATTCGTCTCCAGCACCAGCGAGGTAATTTTGCGGATAATCCCCCGCGCAAACACCGCATCTAAAAATGCCGCAAGCATCGCTGTGCCCGCACCCTTGGGCGCAGGCGCGAAAAGATAAAACCCCCACTCGCCGCTCTGCGCTTCTTCGTTATACTGCGTAATCCCCACCACGCCAATCGCCGCACCCTCATGCGAAAATACAAAATACGGCGCAACCCCTGCCCGCTCCAGTCGCGCCGCAAACCACTTCGCATGCACTTCGGGCGTAATCATTGCCTGCGAACACATAAAAGGCCGCACCGCATCGGAATTGCGCGCCTGCAAAATCAGCTCCTCATCACCTTTGCGTATCACCCGCAAGCTGTAGCTCATAACGCCCCCATCGCGCGCACCACGCGCCTGGCGCCATGCACCGGAACCAACCTGCGCCCGCTTGCGCTAAGATAGGCCCGCTCGCCCGCATCCTGCATCAACCCCTGCACCGCCGTCACCAGCGCGCAATCGTCTAAATCTTCCGCAGCGCCCAGATACGAAATCACGCCGCGCTTGCCCAGCGCCTCGCTCATCTGCTTCTGGTTTTCGGCAATGCTGATGACAATGCTCGGCAGCCCCACAGCGCAGCGCTCCCACGTCATCGTGCCGCCCGCCCCAACCGCAAGTGCCGAACGCGCCATCAGCGCTTCAGGCGCAGGGTGGTCCACATGCACCTTCCAGCCTTTTTGCCGCTGGCACAGCGCCAGCAGCGCATCGCGCCCCTGATACGCATACCCCACCACAAAATCCACCTCGCTGCACTTGCCCGCAAGAATGCGCGCCACGTGCCGCGTCATGTCCTGCGGGTCCGACCCGCCAAAACACACAAACAACCGCCCGTCGCTTTTCGTCGCATACGCCGCCCGCGCCCGCGCCACGCTGTCGCGCAGTAACGCAAACCCCGGCCCGAATAATCCCTTTGTGCACTGAGCAAGCTTCCCGCGATATCGTGCCTCCCCGTCCAGCGCCGTATCCAGCACCAGCTGCGCTTCATGCTTTCGCGCCAGGTCATCAATCGCCATCACCTTCGCATGCGCAAGCATCACGCGCTCCCATGCCGCACCAAGCCCGTAATGATCCACCACCATCCAGTCCGCCGGGTGGCGCATCAGCACCGCCGCACACCGCGCCGCGTCCTGCGCTTCGCTCAACCCTTGCACCACAATATGGCACTGGCTGCGCGGAAAATGTGCCCGCACCGCGCGCGCCGTTTGCTGGCTGCATATAAACATCACCTGTTGCCCTTGCGCCTGCAAGGCCCGCGCCAGCGTCAGGCAACGCATCACGTGCCCCATCCCGATCGCATGATTGCCCTCGATGCGAAAACACACCCTCATGCATCCCCCACCAGCACCATCAGCCCGCTACGCACATGTGCATGCAACATTTCTACATCACCGCCATACGCCGCATCGAAATACCGCATCCGCTTTTCCCACACCGCGCTAAAAAACCGCCGCACCAGCGTCAAATCCAGCAGCGTGATCTTCTCAAGGTCCGGAACCAGCCCATCAGCCACAAACCCGTTATAGTCATAGGGAATATTGTCGAGCTTGCTGTAATACACCGTGGGAACACCCATGCGCAGCGTTTCTAAAATCGCCGTCGTGTTGCCCGCCAGAATCAAATCGCACGATGCTGCATCCTCTTCCAGCGTCGTGCCTTTAGAAACATGCGCGTCAATGCCCGTAAAATCCGGGTTCGCAAAATCCACCGGATGCCCGCGCACTAAAATACTGGCAGGCGAAAGCCGGTTCAGCCCCGCGATCGTCCAGCGCAGCGCCGGCATGTCCGTAGAGCCGGAAAGGAAAATACCGATGCGCGGCTGCGAAACAGATAACCCCTCCAGCCGCATCATCCGGTGCGCGCCGCGCACCCCGCGATACATCACATGCCCTGCAATCGTGCCCATGCTTGCAAAACGCGCATGCATCGCCTCGCTATCAAACACATACGCCTCAAAGCCCAAAAGCGTCCGCCCCGGAATGTGCGAACTCGGCAGCGCATGTGGCATATACACCCGCGCAATACCAAGACTCGCCGCAGCCCCCGCAAGCGCAGCGCCATCAGGGCTATAATCACTCGCCACCACCACCGCCTTCGGCGCCACCTCCGCAAGCCACGGCTTAAGCCGCAAATACAAAAACAGCGCAACCGTAATCCGGCACGCAGGCATAAACCCATACCGCGCGTCAATTCGCCGCACCACGCGCAGCACGCGCATGCACGCCCGCGCGCGTAAAGCAAAAATTCCCGGCAGGTTCACGAGCTTCCAGCCAATGCGCGAAACACCCCATCCCTCGCCCATGATGCGGTCTAAATCATCGAGCTGCTTCACCTCGTTCGGATAAAGCCCAATACCAACCCAGCGCACCCGCCCCGCAGGCAGCACCGCCCGCACAAAATACGAAACCCCATAAAACGCGACCATGAAATGCGACAGCCCCAGCTCCCGCAAAACCCGGTGCACCCCCAGCACAATCCGTATCACCGCGCTGCGGTTCGCGATGTCGCGAAACACCGCCTCGCGCACGGCGGAGGCTTCGGTACGCGCAACAGATCGCAGGGCTTTCAGAAGGTGCATTACTAATTATTAATATTTAATGGGTTATGGTGATGTCGGAACGCATGGGTAATATGCCATAAATTATGAAAAAAATCGTTAATCTACTAGGACATGGCCTGTTTTACACGGCTGCGGTGAGCATCGAGTCCATCGCGCCCTTCATCCTCGCGCCGTTCCTGACCCATTATTTAAGCGTCTACGACTACGGAATTTGGGCCATTTTCCAAGGGGCTTGTGCATTTTTGCGCCCCCTTCTGGGCCTCTCCCTCGATGATTATGTCCGCATGCGCTATCACCACCACACCCGCGAACGCATGATGGGCTATCTTATCGCCATTATCGGCCTTTCCGGCTTCATTTCATTCATCATCTGCCTCCTCGCCACCCTTACTGCGCAGCCGCTCAGCGCCCTGCTGCACTTCCCCGAACACTGGCTCTGGTCCATCATTGTCTGTTCAGGGCTGCAAGCCATATTTTATATGCTGCTGGCCTACTACCAGTTTGAATCCCGCAAAACCCGCTTCGCCCTCATCCACCTTTTGCAAGCCCTCACCACTTTGGGCCTTTCGGTAATGCTGGTCATGCACAACTGGGGCTGGAGTGGGGCCATCATCGGCAAAATCATTGGGCTTTCCTTCGGCACGGCGCTGGCATGGCACTGGATCGCGCGCAATGTTCCTGAATCCCCCATGAAATATTTCACCCGCGCCCAAATGCGCGAACTATGCTCCTTCGCATGGCGCTATTTGCCCAACGGCATGGTGTTCGCAGTCATCATCCTCACCGACCGCCTGATGCTTGCAAACCTCATGAGCGTGCAGCAGGTAAGCCTTTTTGCGGTTGCCTCCCTCTTCCCCATGGCCCTCCTGATCACAATTCAGGGCTATATTTTTGGCTGGCAGCCCTGGTGCTTCAAGCGCCTCGCCCGCCGCGAACGTTCCGACATTCCCGAATTAGCCTTGGGCGCCGCTTTCTTCTTCGTCGGCCTTCCCATCGGCGGCCTTATCCTCACATGGGGCGCAAACTGGCTGGGGCCTTACGTCATAGACACCCAGTTCCACGAAGCCTTCCGCTATATTTTTCCCCTCTCCATGGCCATGGTCGCCCAGGGGTTTTACTACTTCGCCCAAAGCATTTTGCAGTATTACCAGCGCCTTCTGGCCCTCTCATGGATCGCAATCATCACCATGCTTTCCAACCTCATCCTCAATTATGGCTTGATTGCAACCATGGGCACGCTAGGCTCAGCATGGGCAACCATGATCGCCTACATGATCGGCTTTGGCCTCACCGCCTTGCTTGCAATCATCACCATCCGCAAAGAATATATTCTGTCATTCAAATAAAAGGAGCCACCAGTGTTCGACGGCAAAGTAATCCTAGTTACCGGTGGAACCGGCTCCTTCGGCAAGCAATTCATCCGCACCATTTTGTCGCGCTACAAACCCCACCGCCTCATCGTACTTTCGCGCGACGAGCTGAAGCAATATGAAATGCAGCAGGGCGAATTCAACGCCGACTGCATGCGCTACTTCCTGGGCGACATCCGCGACCGCGACCGTGTCATGATGGCCATGACAGGGGTGGATTACGTGGTACACGCCGCCGCCCTCAAGCAAGTTCCCGCGTTGGAATACAACCCCGGCGAAGCCGTAAAAACCAACATCGAAGGCTCACAAAACGTTGCCATGGCCGCCATCGAAAAAGGCGTGAGCAAAGTCATTGCGCTCTCCACCGACAAAGCCGCCGCCCCCATCAATTTATACGGCGCAACCAAACTGGTGGCCGACAAACTCTTCATCGCCGCCAACAACATTCGCGGCGCGCGCAAAACCCAGTTCTCCGTCGTGCGCTACGGAAACGTGATCGGTTCGCGCGGCTCGGTGGTACCCCTGTTCATGAAAATGGTCGCCGAAGGCGCCAAGGAACTCCCCCTCACCGACCCCGACATGACCCGCTTCTGGATTAGCCTGCCCCAGGGCGTAGACTTCGTAATCAAAAGCTTCGAGCGCATGCAAGGCGGCGAAACCTTCATCCCCAAAATCCCCTCCATGCGCATGGCCGACCTCGCCAAAGCCATCAGCCCCACCGCAGAGATGAAAAACATCGGCATCCGCGCGGGCGAGAAAATGCACGAAGTCATGTGCCCCTCCGAACTCTCCGGCCAGACGCTGGAATTCTCCGACCATTTCGTGATCGAACCCGCCTTTTATTACCAGACCCGCCCCGAATACAGCACCAACGGCAAGGGCGAAAAAGGCACGCGCGTCGCCCCGAACTTTGAGTACAACTCGCTCAACAACGACAAATTCTTAAACGTGCAGGAACTGCACGAACTCATCGCCCAAACCAAGATCGAGCACTAAATGGATCTCCCATTCCTCCACTATAGCTGCCAGCAAATAGATGATGACGACATCGAAGCCGTCGTCAAAATCCTGCGCTCCGACTGGCTAACCCAGGGCCCCGCCGTCGAGCAGTTTGAAAGCGCACTTTGCGCCTATACGCAGGCACCCTATGCGGTCGCCACCAGCAGCGCCACCACCGGCCTGCACACCTCCTGCCTCGCCATGGGCGTAAAACCCGGCGACATGGTCTGGACCACCCCCATGACCTTCCTCGCCAGCGCCAACAGCGCCCTCTACGCAGGCGCAAAAATAGACTTCGTGGATATAGATGCCACCACCGGAAATATCTGCCCCGAAGCGCTCGCCCGAAAACTCGAAACCAGCGTCCCCAAACTCCTGACCGTCGTGCATTACACAGGGCGCCCTTGCGACATGGAAGCCATCTACGCACTGAAGCAAAAATATGGCTTCCTCCTCATGGAAGATTGCGCCCACGCCATCGGCGCAACGTACGAAAATGGCAAAACCATCGGCTCCGATTCCAGAAGCGATGCATGCGTGTTCAGCTTCCACCCCGTAAAACCCATCACCACAGGCGAAGGCGGCGCCATCGTCACCCATAACAAAACCACCGCAACCATGGCCCGTGAATTACGCAGCCACGGCGTAACGCGCGAGAGCGCGCGCCTCCACCGGAAAAACATGCCCGCATGGTATTACGAGCAACAAGCCCTGGGCTTCAATTACCGCATGACCGACATGCAGGCAGCCTTAGGCGCAAGCCAGCTCCACAAGCTCGATATCTTCATCGCTAAGCGCCGCGCACTCGCCGCAAACTACCCCACCTTGCTCGAAGGCATCCCCCTGCGCCTTCCCCCCGCCTCAAACCATTCCGGCTGGCATCTCTACGTAGTGCAACTCCCGGAACCCGCCTCGCGCGATGGAGTGTTTGAAACCCTGCGCGAACAAAAAATCGGCGTAAACGTGCATTACATGCCCGTGCACCTGCACCCCTATTATGCGGATTTAGGCTTCAGGCCCGGCCAGTTCCCGGCAGCGGAAGCCTTCTTCGCCCCCATGCTCTCGCTACCCCTGCACCCCGGCATGAGCGCCCGGGACCAGCAACGCGTGGCTGCCGCGCTTCGCGCTGCCTTGTAGCCGAAGGAGTTTCAGCGACGACTAGCGCCATTGAGGCGTGCAGCCTGCGTAGCGCTTGAACGCAATTATACTACCTAAACGGATTATCCGGATACGCCTCAACGCTGTTCTTGCGCAGCACCGTAATGCCAATGCGCTCATCCATGCTCTCAGGAATCACCGCCCCGCCGTGCGACACCAGCTCATGATGCACCACGCTATAAACCGGGTTCCAGCTAAACAGCTTCGCATAATCCATCTTGTAGCAATAATACCCCGGCTTATGGCTATAGGCATTCCGGTAAGCAATATCGGTGCAAAAATCATACACCAGCACATGCCCGCCGTCTTTCAGCACCCGGTCGCCTTCCATCGCCACCTTGAACAAATCCTTGCGGTCGCAATAGGTAAGGCAAAACCCATAAATCAGCAGGTCAAAACTACCATCTGCAAAATCCAGCGCATCCGCTGTGCCCACTTTCAGCACATGCCCCGGCGCAAGCTTCAACCCCTCCGCAATCGCCTGCGCCGAAGGTTCCACGCCGCTGCACGCAGCGCCTGTGAGTTCTTCCAACCCCCGTAACCGCCAGCCATCCGCGCAGCCGACTTCCAGCGCGCTCTTGGGCGAAATCCCAAGCGCTGCAATCGTTTTCAGCACCGCGTCATCTTGCGCCTTGCGGCCAGAAAGCGCCTGCTTATTGCGCGAAAACCACGCATCGCCCTCAGTGCCTAAAAAAAGTTTTTTCTGTTGCTCGCTCATATCACCTCACACTGAATGCCGGGTACACCACCGGGCAGGGTAAATCTTGCTCCAACGTTCCGCGCCGCAATTGCGCCGAAATCAATTTCAACACCTCGTCATACGCGCGAAGCACATGCGCGATGTCGGCATCGTTATGCGCATAACACACATTATGCGAGCCCATCACCAGCACGCCATGGCGTGCCATCTGGGTCACGAATAAGGTTTTCATCGCCTCGCGGCTTGCCCCCGGCTGCGGCAAAAAGTCCAGCAACACCCAAGGGTCCAACCCCTTCAGCACCACCACCGGCTCCAGCGCATGCTTATGAATAAGGTCCAAAAGCCCCACGCGCAACTTCGCGCCGTTAGTCCACAATGTTTCAATAACCGGCGCACGGCTGATCTTATCCAGCACCGCAATACATGCAGCCAGCGACAACGCCTCGCCGCCAAACGTGCCGGAGAAGAAAATATTATCCACCTCATTCATCACATCGGCCCGCCCCGCAATCGCAGAAATCGGCATGCCGTTACCCATGGCCTTGCCAAAACACGCAAGGTCGGGAACTACATTGAAATATTCCTGCGCGCCACCCTTGGCTAAACGGAAACCCGTAATCACCTCATCAAACACCAGCAGCGTACCATGGCGGTGCAGCAGTTTTTTCAACTCCTGCAAATACCCATCCGCCGGAATAATCGCATTTACCGGCTCCATAATCATGGCCGCAAACTCGCCCTTGTGCGCCAGCAACAATTGCTCCACCGCCGCAAGGTCATTATACGCCACATTATGCGTAAGCTCGCGCACCGCATTAGGCACACCCTTATGGCGCACCGTCGCGCCAATATACCAGTCCTGCCAGCCATGATACCCGCACACCAGCACCCGCTCCCGCCCCGTATACGCCCGCGACAGGCGAATAGCAGCGGACGTCGCATCCGAACCATTTTTCGCAAACCGCATTTTCTCTGCGCATGGAACCATATCGCCGATGCGCCGCGCCAGTTCCGTTTCCAGCAACGTAGGCAGGCTAAACGTAATACCGTGCATCAGCTGCTCGCGGATGGCGTAATCTACATCCGGGTCGGCGTAGCCAAGCATCACCGGCAGCAACCCACAAATCAAATCCACATATTCGTTGCCGTCCACATCCCACACGCGCCCGCCCTCGCCATGCGTCAAAAACAGCGGCGCATGCCCCACAGGAAACTGGCGCACGCTTTTGCTGTACGTTTGCGAACCCTGGGGAATATAGCGCTCAGCATCTTCCAGCGCATGGCGCGAGGCTTCAAAACTGGGCTGTTTGAGACGCGTAGGATGCGCCACGGCGCCTGCTTCCGGCACAGGGTACAGATCGCGCAAATCAGCATGCTCAGCTAAAACATCCAGCACTTCAAGGTAACTCGGCGCGCGGTCTTTCGGCAAATGTTTGACGAGCTGTTGCAGGAAACCATAATCCTCGGCGTAATCCAGCGTCCAGCGCTGCGTGCCCAAATGCGGCAACGGGCATGGAAGGCTGCGCACCTTGAAGCGCTGCTGGTAATTACGGATAAAGGGCGTCACATGTTCGCGCATCTGCGGCATGTCGGCCTCGGCTTCGGCGGCATATAGCGCATCGGCGGTAAAAGCTTCACAGTCCATGCCATCAGGCCACTGGCGCGGCACGGCATTACTGGCATAGTCGCATTTTTCGCGCTTGAGCAATTGCAGCACTTCGCCGCACACCTGCGGGTCCAGCAGCGGGCAATCGGCCGTAAGGCGCAGCACATACGTGGCATTGCCCGCGCGCGCCGCTTGCGCAAAGCGCGACAGCACATCATCGAGCGGCCCGCGCACGAACGGCACCTTGTTTTTTTCGCACCATGCGGCCAGTGGCGTGTCGCTGGCATCCGCAGAAGTGGCAACCATGACGGAGTCAACACCCACAATGCTGGAGGCCGCCCGCACGCACCAGCCAATGACAGGCAGCCCGCCCAGATCCATCAGCACCTTGCCCGGCAGCCGCGACGACGACATACGCGCCTGAATGATTGCAACAGTCCTCATGCTTATTCCTTCTTCCACAGTGCAGGATTTAAAAATGACTCAGGCAGTTCCGGCGTACCGGCCGCAATGTGCGCGCAAGCATCCGCAGGCAGCGCCGCTGTTTCAAACAACGCTACATTATGGTGCAATTGCGCGAGCGTTTCCATCCCCAGCACCACCACATCCACCCACCCTTGCGCCCGTGCGTAAGCAAGGCACAGATCGGCGCGGCTTTCGCGCCCGAACGCGCCAACCCACCCATCGAGCAACGCGCTTAAATTTTCGGCCATGCCCAAACCGATGGGCCATGCGCTGGGGGCTTGCGTCAGCACCCCTTGCAGGAAAACACTGCGCACCATCACCAGCACGTCCCGGCGCTGCATAAACAAATCCGCCATGCCCGATTGCGCCAACCGCGTATCCAGAATGTTAAACGGCACCTGCACACAACGCACCTCAGGAACGTTAAGCGCCATGCGCGCTTCTTCGGGCGTGGACACCGAAACACCCAACCGCCCGATGCGCCCCTGCGCTTGCAGCGCAACCAAAGCCTGCCACAGGCGCGCATGCTGCAAATATTCAGCGCGGTGCAAAAGCAGGTAGGGAAGCGAAGGAAGCTGCAACCGCTCACATGATTGCTGCACCTGCTCCCACACCCATGTTTCAACATGGGTAATGTCCGCCGGAAGATTTGCAAGTTTGGTAATGACGCTTGCGCCGTGTGCAGCCATCGGCCTGTGCATGGCGCCCAAACGCGACTCGGATTCGCCGTAGGCTTGCGCGGTGTCGAACAGGGTAATGCCGCGCACAAGCGCTTCGCGGATCAGCGTTTCGGCTTCTTGCTCGCTGGGCATGCCCGTCTGGTTGGCTGCCCCGTAAGGCATGCCGAGCTGCACCGTGCCGAAACAAAGCCGGGGCGTGTGCGTCTCATGGGAGGGGCGGGTATGGAGCATAAGGCGGGAAGGGCTGTTAGTGAGCGGCTATATTTCCCCCCCACTTTACCGCAGAAAGCCTAAGAAAACATAAAAAGACCCCACCCCATCCACACAACAGTAACAAGCTGTAAAACAATATGATTAGCGATAAAAAGCCCTGCATATTTTAAAAACTCCCGGCACCGGCGGCGCTTTACTGGTTTTTGATGCGCCAGCGGCAAAGTGCTATGTCTTTTATATGTGCAAACACGTAGCGTAAAACCCATAACGCCATGCAAACAGGAGCGGCATTATGCGTATGACCTACCACCGGAATCATAGCCTTGAAACACCCGTAAAATGGCGCAAACTGCGCCCAGAGCTGCTCTCGGCGCTTATTTGCCTGATTGTGCTGCACGCAGTAATGGTAAAGACAATGGCGGTTCAGGCGCCGCAGCTAAACGGTAGCTATTTGGCGCTCGCCTCTGCGGGCTGCATCATTGCGCTCATGGCCGCCCTGATAAATGAGAACCATATCAGGAAGCTGCAATCGGCGGGCTTTATGGTGGCAAATCTGCTGGCAATGCTGTGTTTTTACTAGCCCTGAAACGCGGTTTTCCGGCCCTGCTTTCCTAGCCATGCGCTTTTATAACGGATATTAACACAAATAGTTCAATAGGTTGACTTTTCATGCCCATTGACACAAAACGTTAATATATCTTTACTATATCCCCACCCCATTTTGCCGTATCTTAGAGGCTGCTTCTTACGTTCCAATTCACGTCAGGCGGGGATCACATGAACATTCAGGAACACGCTTCCATCGAACGGCGCGCAGTATTCATCGCCAATCCGCAACAGGCTGAACGCATGCAAGCGCTCATGGAACGCCTGAAACACCTGCACAGCTTCCCCGATTCCTCAAGCCTTGAAGACATTACCAGCCGCACACAGGCTGCTTAAGCAGCCGCTACTGCGTGAAACGCAATCGCCAGGCGGTTAAACGCGTTCATCTGCACAATCGCATACGTTAAATTCGCAATCTCCGCCTCACTAAACTGCGCGGCCACGATGTCGTAAGCTTCCTGCATCAGGCGCTGGTCCTTGTGGGCAGCCGTTACCGCCTCGCCCCATTGCAGCGCCGCCACTTCCCTCGCATCGAAAAACGGCGCGTCGCGGAATATCATCACCGCGTTCAGCTTGCGCGCATCCACCCCGCATTTCATGGCGTCTTTCCAGTGCATGTCTATGCAGTACGGGCAGCCATTAATCTGCGAAACACGCAAATACAGCATATGCAGCAGCGCTTCTTCCAGCCCGCTTTTGGCAATCTCGCCCAACACCGCAACCATGGCTTCAAAGCCTGCTGGAGCGGCTTTTTTGTAATTCATGCGCATAAAACTCTCTCCTTGTTCACGTCTAAATTAGGCGATACGCGGCTAAATACCACGTCAAAAAACCCGCTATTTTTGCACCTCCTGAATGTCGCAATGCGCATACGCGCATTGCGTAGCATACAAAAACAACGAACCTTATAATAAATATATATTACAATGAATTGCCAAAAACAAAATTAACGTTTCCCCTCAAATAAGGGGGCAATTTGTTACTGGACTTTAACGCCTGATAACCCTATACACAAAAATTCCAAATCTAAATTAACATTTCCATCCAACCATAACAGGAATCCAACCATGAAATTCACCACCCTTCTCGCAACGGCAAGTGCAGCCGCTATCGTTCTCGCAAGCACCAGCGCATTCGCTGGCAACCTGATGAACATCCAGCAGGTAGGCACCACCAACCAGGTAAACGCAGCCCAGGACGGCGACGCGAACACCACCGGCATCAGCCAGAACGGCACCAGCAACTTAGGCGTTAGCGGCGTAAAAGGCTTCCGCAACACCGACAGCATCAGCCAGAACGGCACCAGCAACTACGCTGACTACCAGAACAACGGCTCCGACAACAAAGGCACCATCAACCAGGCTAACGGCACCAACACCGGCAACAACGCCCGCGTGTTCCAGACCGGCCAGTTTGAACAAGGCACCGTAGTGCAGACCGGCTTCTCCAACACCGGCTACGTAAACGAATCCGGCCAGTACAACACTGCAAACATCACCCAGGCGCACGCCACCAACTCGCAGGGCAGCTCCTCGACCGCAGTAGTGAACGGCAGCAACAACAAGTACAATACCGTTACCAACGGCGCTAACTACTCTTACGCAAACGTAATCGGCGACACCAACACCGGCACCGTAGTGCAGACCAACGACGGCAACTACGCAAACCGCAACACCGCTAACCTGACCGAAAACGGCCTGCTGAACACCGCTTCGATCAACCAGAACGGTAACGGCAACACCGGTACCGTAACCCAGTACGGCAGCCACGATGCAGCAAACCTCGTGCAGGCTGGCAATGTAAACGTTGCGTCCATCTCGCAGATGAACACCGCCAACGCAGTTGCTAACGCAACCCAGAACGGCACCGGCAACAAGCTCGCTGTAAGCCAGAAGTAATTCGGCTTAAAAACCTAAGAAAAAAAGCTGCGCTGGCAACCCCAGCGCAGCTTTTTTTATGCATAAGTTACAAAAAACGCGCCCTAAGCATATCGCAAACCAGCGTCCCGCGCCCTACGCTCAGCTATCGCCACTATTGCTGAAGGACCTGCCTTGCGTAACGCTTTTTCCATCCATGAAGAATCCGGCGTGTTCCACCTGCAAGGCGCGCTCGACATCTATCATGCAAAAGCCGCTCAAAGCGCGCTCGAAAAAACCCTGCGCACCCCAAACGCCCCAAACACCAAGCTCGACGCCGCAACCCTCACCAAGCTCGACACAGCGGGCGCCATGCTCCTGCTGCAACTTCAGCAGAAACACAACATCAAGCTCCAGCACCTCAAGCCCGAACACAAAGCCCTTTTTGCGTTAGTCGCCAAAACCGAAATCACTTCCACTCCCGTGCCCAAAAAACCCCTCGCCCTCACCCGGCTCGTAAGCCTTGTGGGCCAGCATAGCGTCGCGGGCTACCAGTGGCTGAAAGACTTCACCGCCTTCTTCGGCCATGCCTGCATCAGCTTCACGCGTGCCGTGCGTTCGCCCCGGCGTTTCCGCTTCAGCGAAATCATGCATTTCATCGAAACCGAAGGCATCTACGCCGTGCCCATTATAAGCGCCATGGCCTTCATGATCGCAATCGTGCTGTGCTATCAGGGCGTGGCGCAGCTCCGCCCGCTGGGCGCGCAAAATCTTTCCGTGAATCTGGTCGCCATTTCCGTACTGCGCGAAATGGGCGTGCTACTAACCGCAATCATGGTCGCGGGCCGCTCCGGTAGCGCCTTTGCCGCTGAAATCGGTGTCATGAAAGTGCGCGAGGAAGTAGATGCGCTGCAGGTAAGCGGCATGGACCCGTTTGAAGTTCTCGTCATGCCGCGCCTGCTGGCGCTGGTCGTGGCGCTCACCCTCCTCACCTTCATCGCCGACCTCATGGGCCTGCTCGGCGGCGGCATCATGAGCAAACTCCTGATCGGCATCCCGCTGGGCGCGTATGTGGACCGCGTACAGCAAGTCGCCCGCTGGCATGATTTTTACGTAGGCATCATCAAAGCCCCCGTCTTTGCATTCCTCATCGCCATGGTTGGCTGCATGCACGGCATGAAAGTCGCAGGCTCCGCCGAAAGCGTGGGCCATGAAACCACCGCCGCGGTGGTCAAATCCATCTTCCTTGTGCTGGTGGCCGACGCGTTCTTTTCCGTACTCTTTGAAAAGCTCGGCATATGAAAGACATCATCCTGCAAGCGCAAAATATCGTAAACCGCTTCGGCGCCCAAACCGTGCATGACGGCATCAGCTTTGATATCAGGCGCGGCGAAGTGCTGGGTATTGTCGGCGGCTCCGGCTCCGGCAAATCGGTGCTGTTGCGCTGCCTGATGGGCCTGCGCGCACCCGACCAAGGTAGTGTCACCATTGCAGGCCAGCGCGTAGACGAACTCACGCCCGCCGAAACGGTCGCCCTTTTCGGCGTGCTGTTCCAGCAAGGCGCGCTCTTTTCTTCCATGACCGTACTGCAAAACGTAATGCTGCCCATGCTGGAACATACGCCGCTAAGCGAAGCTGAATGCCGCCGCATCGCCAGCTTGAAGCTGGCCCTCGCGGGCCTTCCGCCCGAATCAGCCAGCAAATACCCCTCCGAACTTTCCGGCGGCATGATCAAGCGCGCAGCCCTTGCCCGCGCCCTCGCCCTCGACCCCCAGATACTTTTCCTCGACGAACCCACCAGCGGCCTCGATCCGCTTTCGGCCAACGCCTTCGACGAACTCATCAGGGAACTGAACCAAAGCTTAGGTGTCACCGTTGTCATGGTCACCCACGACCTGAACACCCTTTTCGATGTCTGCGACCGCGCCGCCGTGCTGGTAGATCGCAACATCACCATCAACACCCTTTCCAAAATCGTAAAAGACCCCAACCCCTGGATTCAGGCATTCTTCCAGGGCGCACGCGGCAAAAGCGCCGCCCAAACCGCAGAGGACCCCCATGCAACGCGATAAACATTATTTACTGGTAGGCTCCTTCGTGATCCTCACCGTTTTTGCCGCCGCCATCTTCGCCGTCTGGCTTGCAGGCGCGCAGGACAAGGACAAATACCAGCTTTACCGCATCCGCTTCGCAGAATCGGTAAGCGGCCTGAACATCGGAAGCCCGGTGAAATTCCGGGGCGTAGACATCGGCAAGGTCAAAACCATGGAAATTGACCCCGACGACACCAGCCTCATCCGCATCACCGCCAACATCATCAAAACCGCCCCCATCAAACCCGACACCATCGCAACCCTGAAGCTCCTGGGCATCACCGGCAGCGTCTATATCGAACTCGCAGGTGGCGACCCCTCCGCCCCCAACATCGAGGCCGCCGACGACAAAACCGCACTGCCCGAAATCAAGTCCCAGCCCAGCACCATCAGCACGGTCATGGACATGCTCCCCCAGATCACCGAAAAAATCTCCGCCATCTCCGACCAGATGACCAAGCTTTTAAGCGACAAAAACATCGCCTCTTTAAGCGACACCATCAAAACCCTGCAAAAGACCTCCCACGACGCCTCCGACCTCACCCAGTCCCTCAAAGAACACCCCTCCCGCCTGCTCTGGGGCGGTAAAGCCAAAAAAGATGATGACGATAAAGGTGAAAAAGAGCAAAAATAACCCCCTAAACTATTACGGAGCCTCCAATGAAAGTCATGGTCATCGTTAAAGCAACCCAAAGCTCAGAATCAGGCATCCTGCCCAGCACTGAGCTGATGGAAGCCATGGGCAAGTTTAACGAAGAGCTGGTAAAGGCTGGCATCATGCTCTCCGGCGATGGGCTGAAACCCACCTCTAATGGCGTGCGCGTGCGCTTCTCAGGCGATCAGCGCACCGTAAGCAAAGGCCCCTTCGCCAATGTCGAAGACAGCATTGCGGGCTTCTGGATCTGGCAGGTAAAATCCATGGAAGAAGCGATTGAGTGGGTGAAGCGTTGTCCCAACCCCATGCCGGAAAACTCCAACATCGAAATCCGCCCCTTCTACGAGCTGGAAGATTTCGGCGATGCCGTGACCCCGGAAATTGCCGCACGGGATGAGCATCTGCGCCAGAAACTGGCTAACGGCTCACATTAGCAGCCGTTGCTCACCATGCCGCTGCTGGCTTTGCATTTGATGGAACCATAACTGAGTGACGCCCATTCGTTGCTGCCTTCTTTGGCGCAGGAGCAGGTGAGAAGAAGTAATACGAGGCAATAACTAATTTTCATAACACCCATACTTTGTCGGTTATGCGCGCACTATACGCCCCGCCGCAATTAATGATGAGTGAAGCTTTTGTGACCAAAACGTTAAAAACGAATAAAGACGGCTCGCCAGCCCAATTAACTTATTAACCGCCGCAAAATCCGCACCCGCTTCATCAGCATGGTCACAATCACGCTGCAAACGACGACAGGCACAGCCTGCGCTGTGGCCTGCCATAATATATTGCGGTCAAAATACGAACTAAAGAACCAGATAAACAGCAGGTGAACGCAATACATGCCTAGCGTATAGCGCCCCAAAGGCTGCAGCGCCCTGATAAACGCCGTTTCGTTCAAAGAGCGGGCAAACAGGAACACCGCGCCCCCATACAGGCCTGAACTAATCAAAACATCGTGCGGTGCAAAAATACCGCCAGTCATGGTGATGCCGTAAGCTTCGATAAGCTGCAAAACCATGCCCAGCACCACCAGCCATAGGGCGCTGTAGTAGGAAAGCACGATATTGCGCTTAGCAAACCAATAGCCAAGCACAACGAAAAAGAACGCAGGATACGCGCCGTCCCTTATCCCTTCCGTTAAAAATGGAAGGCCGAGCAGGTTTTGGTAAACGCCAAAGGCCAGCCCAAACCCATAAAAACACGCCGACAGGCCGAACAAAAAGCGAAAGCCAAAACCCCGGCAAAGAATAAGCAGTGCGCAACAAAACCCAAGGGTGGGCATGAACCATAGATGGTAGCCCGGCCCGCCATCGAGCAATATCCATTTCACATGCATATCATTTTCAAAGCTGGGCAGCTTGCCCCACGCCCCCACGATCACTAAATACGTCAGCAGCCAAAATGCATAAAGGGGCAACAGCCGCTTAGTCAGGTTGATAAGGGACGTGCGGGCACCCTCTTCCCGGCGGCCCAGGAAAAACCCGCTGGTGATAAAAAAGAACGGCACCGCAAAACGCAGCGACAGGTCTAAAGCCCCCCTGGCCGAAAGCGGTACAGGGCCGGAAATACAATGCACCATGGCAACCGCCACAAAAGACAAAAACCAGAACGCATCAATCCCCGCCATGCGCCTTGTGTGCGGCAGCTCTTCAAATAAAACTAAATTCTCTTTATACGTCATCGTCTCACGCATCTAAGTCAGGCATAAAATCCTAGCATAGCTGCCACAAAGTTTTGCAATTATATTACAAACAACTTCTGACTATCAGTAAATGGCGGGAGGAGAGCACTCTAACAAATTGCCATAAAGCCTATCCTTGGGCTTTAGGTTTTTTATTGCCAGTTCTGTAAGTGCCATAGGTATAGCCTCTTGTGTATATGATATTCTATACACGAATCTATACGCATTATTTTCGGCTTCGGACAAGCCCCATCGGACAGCCAATTTCACTATCCATTGTTTTATAACAGGAAATTATTTTTCTTCGGATGGCGACGGACTATATCAATCAGTAAATGGCGGAGAGGAGAGGATTCGAACCTCCGGTACCCTTACGGGCACAACGGTTTTCGAGACCGCCGCATTCGACCACTCTGCCACCTCTCCGCAGTTCCGGGTATCCGGAAGGTCTGAGGCGGCGTTTATAGCAGATCATGGAGCGTTGTCTAGTCCCCGCCCGCGGCTTTTTACCCCTCTTGAAACGCGGCGGGCGTTTATGCTATGATAACAGCGAGTTCAACAATGAGAAGGGAGGTGATCCAATGTCTAGACTTATAGTAAGCCTGCGTTTTGGTTCTTTTACAGGGTCCACGGAGGTGACTCCCTTCTGACATGGAAAACCGGGGCGCAGGTTTCGGCGCACTAACGAAAAGCCGGTATGGAAACATACCGGCTTTTTTGTGCCCGCAAACCATGCGCCCAAAACAAAAGGCGCCACCCTTGCGGATGGCGCCTTTTGGCTTTAGCGGGTTGCTTAATTAAGCAACAATCTTGGCTACAACGCCTGCACCGATGGTACGGCCACCTTCGCGGATAGCGAAGCGCAGGCCTTCTTCCATGGCGATGGGCGAAATCAGTTCAGCTTCGATAGACACG
>JAYULW010000069.1:0-15088 GCA_043763155.1 Alphaproteobacteria bacterium
GATCTCGCCAAAATCCGCGAGCTGGCGAGGGATGAGACGGGCGAAGACGGGCTGATTAGCGCCACGCCGGGCGGGTATGCAATAGTGAAATTATGACCACCGAAAAGACACAAATTATTGGCCTGACCCGCGCCGAGCTTGCTGAAAAGCTGAAAGCCCACGGCATGGAGGCATTTCGCGCCAAACAGATCTGGCATTGGGTGTATGTGAAGGGCGTGACGGATTTTGCGCAGATGAGCACGATTGCCAAAAAGCAGCAGGAGATGCTGAGTGAGCATTTCACGGTGGCGCGGCCCAATATCAGCAAAAACCTTACCTCGTTTGACGGCACGCGCAAATGGCTGCTGGAATTCCCGGACGGGAACAAGGTGGAGAGCGTGTTTATTCCTGAAACCGACCGCGGGGCGCTGTGCGTTTCGTCGCAGGTGGGTTGCACGCTGACCTGCACGTTTTGCCATACGGGCACGATGCCCTTGGTGCGCAATTTGCGCCCTGATGAAATTATCAGCCAGGTGCTGGTTGCGCGTGACGGGCTGGCCGAGTGGGACAAGCGCCGCGAGGATTCGCTGTTTACAAACATTGTGATGATGGGCATGGGCGAGCCGCTGTTTAATTATGAGAATGTGGCCAAGGCCCTTTCGATTGTGATGGACGGCGAGGGGATTGCTATTTCCAAGCGCAAGATCACGCTTTCGACGTCGGGCGTTGTGCCGATGATTGAGCGGGTGGGGGCGGAGCTGGGGGTTAACCTCGCTATTTCGCTGCATGCGGTGCACGACGAACTGCGCGACGAGCTGGTGCCGCTGAATAAGAAATACCCGATTGCCGAATTGCTGGAAGCCTGCCGCAACTACCCGGCGGCGAGCAACGCGCGGCGCATTACGTTTGAGTATGTGATGCTGAAGGATGTGAATGATTCCGACGCGGATGCGCGGGAACTGGTGCGCCTGCTGAAGGACATCCATGCGAAGGTGAATTTGATTCCGTGGAACCCGTGGCCGGGCGCGAAATACGAGACTTCGACGCGCAACCGGATTGCGTCTTTTGCCAAAATTGTGAATGAGGCGGGCTATTCGTCGCCGGTGCGGGCTACGCGCGGGCAGGATATTTTCGCGGCGTGCGGGCAGCTCAAGTCCGATAGTGAGCGCAAGGGCAAGGTGTATCTGGGTGATAAACCGGATGCGGCGCATTAATATTGCCATTCGCAGCAGAACAGGTTACACAAGTTAGGTTGTTCTAAAACAAGGGCATCTTGCCCTTAGGTGACAGGAGTCGCATGCGTAAGATCATCATCGCCGGGATGCTGGGCAATGGGCTGGAATGGTATGATTACGCCCTATACGCCTACACGACCCTGATTATCAGCAAATTATTCTTTCCCGCAGGCGACGAAACGGCCCATTTGCTGGCAACCCTCGGCATTTTTGCGGTGGGGTTTGTGGCGCGTCCCTTCGGCGGTATTTTCTTCGGCGTGATCGGCGATAAGTTTGGGCGCCGCCGCGCGCTGGTGCTTTCGATTTTCATGATGGCGATTCCTACGGGGTGTATCGGGCTTTTGCCCACCTACGACCAGATCGGGATTTTTGCGCCGATCCTGCTTACTTTTATCCGCGTGCTGCAGGGCTTGTCGCTGGGGGGCGCGTTTTCGGGGTCCATGACATTCCTGGTGGAGCATTCGCCGCCAAACCAGCGCGGGCTGGTGGGAAGCGCTTCGGTGGCAAGTTTGGTGATTGGGTTTTTGCTGGGGAGCATGGTGTCGCTTTTAGTGAAAATACCGATGAGCGAAGTGCAATATGAAAGCTGGGGCTGGCGCATTCCCTTTATCATCGGGATTGCTATCGGGCTGATCGGTTTTTACATCCGCAACCATTGCGAGGAAAGCCCAAGCTATGAAACCGCCAAGCGCGAGGGCACGCTTTCGGCAACGCCGGTGCGCGATGTATTCAAATTCGAGATGGCGCATGTGGCGCAGGCCATCGGCATTTATATTACGGTGACCATGCCGTTTTATTTGCTGTCGGCGTATTTTATGACATTCACCGAGCATACGCTGGGGCGCACGAATAACGAGGCGCTGGTGCTGAATTTCGTGAATATGATGATCCTGTTGTTTGTGTCGCCGTTTTCGGCGTGGGTTTCGGACCGGGTGGGGCGGCGCAAGGTCCTGACGCTTGCCGCGCTGGTGTTCCTGGGGGTTACGTACCCCGTGTTCACGCTGTTGCAGCAGCCGGATTTTGGCACCATTTTGCTGGGGCAGGCGATTTTTGCGACTGTGGTTGCGTTTTATATCGGGCCGGTTCCGGCGCTGCTGGTGGAGATTTTCCCGACGCGGGTGCGCTATACGGGTATGTCGCTGTCGTATAATATTTGCGCGGCGCTATTCGGCGGTACGGCGCCTATGGTGTGCCAGTGGCTGATTACGGTCACGCATAATAATTATTCCATTGCGTATTATGTGATGATTTGCGCGGCGATTTCGCTGGTGACGTTGTGCTTCTACCGTGACCGCCACGCAGAGCCGCTGGCGTAAGTTTGCGTTATTAGGTCCTGCTGTTTTTTACTAGTACAGGTAATAGGCACTGATGCCGAGATAGGCGATTTCGAAGAAAATCGCGGTCATGGCCATGCGGGGTAGCTCGTCTACCAGGCGGGCGCGGAACAGGCAGAAATATTTGATGATGTGGAAGCCAAGGAACAGTTTGTAAATGGGCGGGCCGTCAATGAGCGGCGAGCCGGGGTTGAAGATGTTCATGAGCAGGTAAAAGGGCGAACCGTTGATAACCATATCGGAAAACAGGCCCTGAGCGCGGGCCACATACGCATAGCCGGTGAGGGCAAGTTCAAGGAACGTGAAGATAATGGCGAAAAAGGCGGACATGGATGGTTCCCTGATTAATAAGCGTTTAAGCCACAGTAAACCATAACAGTTTTGCAGAAAAGCCCATATTGCATGGGGGCGTAACATTTTGGAATGGCTGGTAAATGGGGTAAAAGGTTGCGGGGGTGCGCTTATGCGTCTTGACTTTAGGCCAGCACTCGATTACCTCAAGGTCCCTTGACGATGTGGAGGAGTGGCCGAGCGGTCAATGGCAGCAGACTGTAAATCTGCCCTCTTACGAGTTCGCAGGTTCAAATCCTGCCTCCTCCACCAATTTTTAGGTACTAGTTTTCCCTCGCATATTCCAGCTACCACCGGCGCTTTGGCTTAAGCGTTTGCTTTCGCGTATCCTATTGTTTATATTCGCAAGCATTCACTGCGCACGGGGATTATGTCGCTAGCTAAACACATGCAAATACTGGCTCACCGGGGGGTGCATGGGGCGGCGTATGCGCCCAATAGCTATGCTGCGTTTGAGCAGGCTGTGGCCCTTGGGTTTGGCGTTGAGGTGGATGTGCGCGACCAAAACGGCGAGCTGGTTGTAGCGCATGATGCGAACGAGGCGGGGGCTTACCCATTTTCAAAGATTTGCGCGCTGATGGCGGGAAAGCCGCAGGCGATGGCCATTAATATTAAAAGCTGCGGGTTGCAGGGGCTGCTGAAAGAGACGCTGTCGCGCCATGGGATTTCACGGTATTTTACCTTTGATATGGCGGTTGCGGATTTATGGGCTAACGTTAAATCGGGCATTACCAGCTTTACGCGCCAAAGCGATTTTGAGCGCGAGGTAGTACTTGCGGCACGTGCGCAAGGGGTGTGGCTCGATATGTTTGAAACCGACTGGGTGGATGGGGGCGCAATTGCGCAGCACATGGCGCAGGGCAGGGACGTGGCGCTGGTGTCGCCGGAGTTGCACGGGCGGGCGCATATGGCGTTTTGGGGTGTGCTGAAGCGGGCGCTGCCTGTCGCGGGCACGTTGTATCTTTGCACGGATTTTCCACAAGAAGCGGATCGTTTTTTTAATGACTAAAATTCGCACGATCTTATTTGATATGGATGGGGTGCTGGTGAATGCCAAGAACTGGCATTTTGAAGCGCTGAACAAGGCGCTGATCATTCATGGGTTTGAGCCGATTTCATACGAAGACCACCTTGCGCATTATGACGGTTTGCCCACGCGCAAGAAGCTTGCGCTGCTGTCGCAGGCGCAGAAGATTCCTGTGTCGCAGTTTGAAGAAATCAACGCCACCAAGCAGCGGCTGACGCTGGAAATATCGCAGGAAAAATGCAAGCCTACCGCCCAGCATGTGCGTACGGTGATGCAGCTGAAGGCCGATGGCTACCAGCTTGCGGTTTGCTCCAATTCGGTGCGGGCGAGTGTGGATTTGCTGCTGGAAAAAACCTCGTTGCTGCCGCTGTTCGAGTTCACGCTTTCTAACGAAGACGTATCTAACCCCAAGCCGCACCCGGAAATTTACCAGATGGCGATGGAGCGTTTCGGCACTGCGCCGGGGCACACGCTGATTCTGGAAGATAATATCAACGGCATTCTGGCGGCGCGTTCGTCGGGCGGGCATGTACTGGAGATTCGCGATAGCAGCGAAGTGACATATGAGGCGATTCGCGATTGTATCGCGGGTATTGAGGGGGGCGCATGAGCCTGACGATTGTGATTCCGATGGCGGGGAGTGGCTCGCGGTTCCGCGATGCGGGGTACGAGATGCCCAAGCCGTTGATTGATGTACGGGGCAAACCGATGATCGCGCATGTGATCGAGAACATGCCGCGCGAGGGCGCAAAGCTGGTGCTGATTGCGCGCAAAAGCGACGCAGAGACCTATGCGCAGGCATTCGGGCAGCTGACAGCGCAGTATGGCTGTGAGTTTATCTGGGTGGATAAGCTCACCGAGGGCGCGGCCTGCACGATTTTGCACGCCGTAGCCCAGATCAATAACGATGACGCGCTGCTGATTGCTAATTCCGACCAGTGGGTGGATGCGGATCTTGGGGTATTTGTGGCGGATGCGAAAGCGCGCCGGCTCGATGGTTCTATCCTGACGTTTGAAGAAGCCGACCGCAACCCGAAATGGTCGTATGCGGCCATTGGCGCAGACGGGCTGGTGACGGATGTGCGCGAGAAGGTTGCGATTTCGCAACATGCCACGGTGGGCATTTACTGGTATGCGAAGGGACGGTATTTTGTGGAGGCGGCGGCGGAAATGATTGCGCATAACGACCGCTGCAACAATGAGTTTTACGTGTGCCCGGCGTATAATTACCTGATTGGGCGCAAGCTTCGCATCGGGCAGTACGGTATTGCCAAGGCGCAGATGCACGGGCTGGGCACGCCTGAGGATTTGCAGGTGTTTTTGAAACGCGCCTAGCGCAGGCTCCAGACGTAGCGGAACATTTTCAGGCCTGTTTTCAGGCGGCTTTTCAGGCTGAAGGCCCAGCGCGAGACGCCGTGGGCGCGGGGTGCAAAAAATACGGGGATGGTGCGCATCTGCCAGCCTGCCTTACGGGCGCGCCACAGCACATATAAATCAAAGGCGAAATCGGTGGGGGGGCTTGCGAGTTCGGTCAGAAGGGTGCGGGCGAAAACTTTGGGCTGGGCGTTGATTTCCCATAATGGGGTGCGCAGTATTAGCAGCACCATGAGTTCAAAGCCGCGGCTCCAGAGATAGTCTAGGCATTTGCGGCTGTGGCGGCGGCCTTTAACTAATGTGTCTGGGGGGCTTTGCAGCAGGGCTTTCAGCGCGGTGAAAGCGTCTTTGGGGTCGCACTGCTCGTCGGCGTGGGTCCAGCCGAGATGGGGGGCGGTGCTGCTGCGCAAACCCTGGAAAATGCCGTCGCCGTAGCCTTTGTTTTGGGTGATGGTTACGACGGAAAACCACGCGGCGTGCGGGCCTTGTTGCAGGCGGGAAAGGACTGCGCCGCTGTCGTCGGTACTGCCATTATTCACGATCACGAGGTTAAAGCTTTGGCTATTGTAGCCTGCAAGGGTTGCGGCCTGAACGGTTCGCGCCAGCATGACTTCGAGCGAGAGGGCTTCGTTATAACATGGAATAATTAATTGAAAATCCATTGATTATGCTCTATTCAAGAAGACATTCATTTCGATAAAACAGGCATTTCGAACAGGACGAGATATTATGTTGCTACGCCTCGCCAAACAAATCACCTTTTTACAGAATCTGTATATTACGCTAAGCACGGCGATTCCCCCACTGGTTAAGCATAATGCGGGAAAAATTGAAATCCTAAAATGCGCCTTCTGGCATGTGGCCATGGAAAAAGTGGAGGGGTCTTACTTTGAATTTGGGGTGTATGAAGGCTCCAGCATGCTTTCGGCGCTGAAGATTCATAAGAGTGTTTCGTCGCCGGAAACGGCGCAGTTCCTGGGTGCGCAGTACCGCCGTAATTTTTATGGGTTTGATTCGTTTGAGTCGGGATTCCGCTATAATAGCGAAGATGAGGAACACCCCGTTTTCCGCGAGGGCGAGTTCGTAAGCTCGTTTGAACGCTGCCGCCAGCGCTTGAAAAAATTCCCTGATGTGAAGCTGGTTAAGGGATATTTTGAAGACACCATCCAAGGCCGTATGCCGCCTGCGATTCCTGCGGGCGAAAAATGCGCGGTGGCGTTTTTTGATTGCGATTTGAAAATGTCTACAGCGATTGCGCTGGATTTCCTGAAGCCGCTTTTGCAGCTGGGAAGCGTAATTATTCTCGATGACGTGTATTCTTACAAGGGCGATCCGGCGCTGGGGGTTAATGGCGCGTGGGTGGAATTCCTGGCCGCCAACCCTAGCGTGAAAACACGCGAATTCTTTAACTACGGCTGCACCGGCAAATCCTATATTGTTTATGCGCTTTAAGAGCGTCATAGCAACCTTCAGGGAATATAAGGAGCTGGTAGTTGTTGCCAGCGCGCTGGTGGTGCTGCGGGGCTTGAGTGTGCTGGAGCTGGATGGCGGCGTTTTCCGCATCACGCTGCTGGCCAGCTGTTTGCTTGCAGCGCTGGTACTGTATTTTGCGCGCGCGGAAACGCTGCGCACATTGCAGGCTCCGCTTACGCAACTTACACAGCTGGATGATGCGCACACGCGCACATACGTGAAAATCGGTGCGGTGCTGCTGTTGGGCACGCTCATATTCCTTGAGTGGCGCCAGCCCTATTATTTTACGCAGGAAGATACGAATACGATTTTCTTCCCCATTATCGTTCAGGCGATGCGCGGGTTTTTTGAGCATGGTATTTTCCCGACATGGAACGGCTACGAGCTGATGGGCGCGCCTTCGACCACGCTTGGTTTTTATGCGCTGACCTATCCTGTCACTTACCTGTGTTATGGCGTGTCGCGTTTTTTGCTGGGTAATGAATACCTGACGATCGAGTTGTTTGCGTGGGTGCATTTATTCGCGGGTTATGCGCTTACGTGCGCGCTGCTGCGGATGCTGCATGTGCGGCCACGCATTGCGGTGGCTGTGGCGCTGGGGTTTGCGCTGCTGGGGTATAACCTTATTGCGGGCAGGTCGTGGTATTACATGGAGCCTACGGTTGCGTGGCTGCCAGCGCTTGCGATTTCGCTGGTGATGTTTATGCAAGGCACGCTTTCGTGGCGCTGGGTGTGGGGCACGGCGCTGGTGATCGGGCTGTATTTCCACTCCGGTAACGTGCAGATGTGGTGCTACGGCATGATGATGTGGGGCATGGGTATGCTGTGGGTGCTGCTGGTGAAGCGCGAAAGCTGGCGGCAGCTGGAGCGCGTTATGGTTGCGGGTGTGGCGGGTGTGGCGCTGGCGTTGCCGCTGGCTATACCGCAGTTCCTGGAATCCATTGATTTGCCGCGCTCGGCACTGGACGTGACGATTGCGGGCGGGCTTAGCAATATGCTGCTGCCATGGCCGCTGGCGAAGTCGGCGCCGACATGGTCGGATTTTGAGTATAGCGGCACGTTGTATTTTTCGGGCGGCGTATTTATCTTTTTGTTTTTCCTGCGTTGCGTGGCGGAGCTTACGCATAGCTGCACCGGGGCGCGGCGTGAAACGTTGCTGGCTAGCTGTTTTCCGCTGCTGGCCATATTCGCGTTCATCCTTGCGATGGGGGAACGCGGATTGATTTGGGGATGGATGGAGCCGTTCCTGCCGTTTTCCAGGTTCCGCATGCCGTTTCGGATATTGCCGTTCGTGACGTTTTTTATGCTGGTCAGCGGCGCGCTGATGGCAGAAGTGATTTTGCGCAAATGGCGCTATAGCCGCCCGGCGGAGTTTGGCTTTGCGGGGCTTTCGGTGGTGCTGTCGCTGTTTAACGCGTATCACTGCACGGCCACATTCGACTATGTGCCGGACAAACCATACCCGGCGCTACCCAGCGCGTATAAAATTTTCCAGGCAGAGGGATTTACAACCAAGGGGCGCGTGTTTCCGATTGCGCATTTGCGCTGGTATTTTCCGCAATATCCGCTGTCGCTTGGGCTTAATTTCCCGGCACTGTATAATATTTCCGCGATTACGGGCAGCTATCCGGGAAGCCCCGACGCCACCACCGCCGAGTACCAGATAGCGTTGCGGTTTTTTGAGCAGCACCGCGAAGATTTCTACCGCGAATTCAGCGTGGAGTGGGTGATGTTTTCCACCTTTGCGGGCCAGCCGCCAGCGGTTCCGCCGGAAGACGAAGCCAAGATCAGGGCCGCTTCTTCACGCGTGGAAGACCTGGGCACGGTCAGGGCCTTCAACGTTTCCACGCCTGCGACCAAGCCGATGGCGTATGATGCCTCTGCGCCCCAATCGCCGCTGCCATACCAGATCCGCACCGATGGGGTGGATATTGATTTGCATAATGTGGGCACCGACGAGGTGATTATCGCCAACTTCCTGTACCGCCACTGGTTCAAGGCGTATTCGGAAACGGGCGTGGAGCTGCCGATTCATTCCGATGCGCGCGGGCGCATGGCGGTGGAGATGACCAGTCCCGCAACCATGCTTTATATCCGCTATTGCCCGCCGTGGTATTACGGGTTTCTGGTGCAGCTTGGGCTGTTGCTTGCGGGCGTGCTGTGGGTGAGGGGGCATGTGGGTGCGCGGGTGCTGCGCATGTGGCGCCGGTTGCGTGCGGTTCCGCTGGTATGACCAAAATCTATACGCTGACTATTTTTACCAGCGCGTTTTTATTGTTCCTGATTCAACCCATGATTTCCAAGCTGCTGCTGCCGTATCTGGGCGGCACGCCGGCGCTTTGGAACACTTCGATGATGTTTTTCCAGATGCTGTTGCTGCTGGGATATGCGTATGCGCATTTCAGCGTGAAATGGCTGGGGGCGAAGCGGCAGGCTTGCGTGCATTTTGTGCTACTGCTTTGCGCGATTGCGTGGTTGCCGGTGGTGGCAAAGACACAGCTGGGGTTTGAGAGCGTGCAATACCCGATTTGCTGGGTGATGGTTTCGTTGTTCCTGTCGGTGGGCGCGCCGTTTTTTGTGCTGTCGGCCAATGCGCCGCTGCTGCAATACTGGCTGTCGGAGACGGACCATAAGGACGCGCAAAACCCGTATTTTTTATATAGCGCGAGCAATATTGGAAGTTTGCTGGCGCTGGGGGGCTATCCGTTTGTGATTGAGCCGCTCTTGACTTTGGTGCAGCAGACGCAGCTCTGGTCGGTGGTGTTTTTGGTTTTTATTGTGTGCATCAGCGGGTGCATCTGGTGTTTGCGGGGGCGGTATGTGCCGCAAGCGGCTGCTGTGGTGAGCGAGGTTGCGCCAACGGCAAAACAAAAAATGGGTTGGGTGGCGCTTGCGTTTTTCCCGTCGAGCCTTTTGCTGGGGGTTACGACTTATATCACTTTGGATATTGCCTCGATTCCTTTGTTCTGGGTGGTTCCGCTGGCGCTGTATCTTATCACCTTCATCCTTGCGTTTGCGCGGGTGCCGATGGGGGTTGATTTTGCGCTTAAGGCGCAAGTGGTGCTGGTGCCGATTACGGCGCTGGCGCTGGCGTCGCGCATTAATCATGCCACGCTTATTCTTTTGCTGCATTTGCTTACTTTCTTTGTGCTTACTTTGGGGTGCCACGGCACGCTTGCGCGACAGAAGCCGCATCCGAAATATTTGACCGAATATTTCCTGTGGGTGTCGTTTGGGGGAATGTTGGGAGGCGTGTTTAACGCGCTGGTGGCGCCGCAAATATTTACGAGCCTGGTAGAGTATCCGCTGGTGCTGGGGCTTGCGTTGCTGGCGCGGCCTGCGCCGGGCGCTTCGTCGGCGCGGGATAAAAGGCTGGATGTGGTTGTGCCGGGGATTATTGTGGCGCTGGCGCTTGCATTTGTGGTGGCAAGCCACATGGGGGCGGGGGCGGTGCTTCTGCCGCTATTGCAGCATGAGGCGGTGTTGCAGGCATTGGCGGTGGTGCTGTGCGTGGGCTTTACTTTGTTTGCCGTGTCGCTGGCGAAAAGGCCGGTGCGATTCGCATTTTCGTTTTTAGCGCTGGTGCTGCTTGCGCCACTGGTGAACGGCGAGACGACGCTTGTGTATGCGGAGCGGAATTTCTTTGGGGTAAACCGTGTGTATGTGCGGCCCAGCGATAATGCGATGCTGCTGATGCACGGCACGACGGTGCATGGGATACAGGCGCTTGACCCTGATTTACGCATGAACCTCACTTCTTATTACAGTGTTCTGGCGGATGTGTTCGGGCATTTGAGTGATGCGCGCAGGGATGACCCGGTGGCGGTGCTGGGGTTGGGCGCGGGCACGATTGCGTGTTTGGGCCATGCGGGGCAGGCGTTTGATTTTTACGAGATTGACCCGGCGGTGGCGGCGATTGCGGGCAATGCCGATTACTTTACGTATCTGAAAGATTGCCCGCCGGCTTCGCATGTGCAGCTGGGTGACGGGCGGCTGGAAATTGCGAAGATGGCGGATGCGCGTTACGGGGTTATGGTGGTGGATGCGTTTAGCTCGGATTCGATTCCGGTGCATTTGCTGACGCGGGAAGCATTGGCCATTTATGAGAGCAAATTAGGAGCGGGCGGGCTGCTGGCGTTTAATATTTCCAACCGGCATTTGAACCTTGAGCCGCTGATGCTGGTGATGGCGAAGGATGCGAATCTGGTGGCCATGATCAAGAAAGACGCCCACCCGAAGGGGGTGCTTACCACCAGCTCGGTGTGGGTGGTGATGGCGAAGGACGCGAAGGACTTTAATGGGCTAGGGGCAGACAGCGGATGGGCGCCGCTGGAAGGCGACGCCCATGTTGCCGTGTGGACGGATAATTACAGCAATATCCTGCAGACGTTGTTTTAGACGCTGCCTAAATAATCCATTTTGCCGACATCGAGGCCGTTATGACGCAGGATTGCGTATGTTGCGGTGATGTGGAAATAGAAGTTGGGGATTACGAAGCCCAGCAGGTAATCTTTGCCTTTGAAGCTGAGTTCGCGCGGGCCTGCCTTGAGGCTGATGGCGCGGTCTTCGCTGCCGTCAATCTGGCTGGCGGTGATGGTGTTCAGGTAATCAATCGTTTTCTTGATGCGGGCCTGCAGCTCATCGAAGGTGGTTTCGGTGTCGGGGAAGCTTGGGATTTCGGTGCCGGAAAGGCGGGCGGCGCAGCCTTTGACGCCGTCGCTGGCGATTTGTACCTGGCGGGAAAGCGGGAACATGTCGGGGGCGAGGCGGGCGTTGACTAGCACGCTGGGGTCAATCTTGCGGGCTTCGGCGTAAGCGGCGGCTTTGGTGAGGATGGCCGAGAGGTTGGTGAGGCCACGGATAAATGTAGGCGTGGATGCCTGATACATGGAGAGCGTCATAATATATTTCCTTTGGGGGTATGTGACAACGAATTGTATAATTCGTTAGTTCGATAATAGTGAACAATTGTAACTTGTCAATGGGTGTGTTAGAGTGGGTTATGGTTACTTTTGTGCATCCTCATAAAGACGATATTTCGCTTCCCGGCGTGCTGGGGGCGCTGGCTGATCCTACGCGCCTGCGCATTATGCAGAGCCTTGTGAGCGAGAAGGGGTGCATGTCGTGTTCTGAGGCGGCGCCGTGCCCGGATATGCCTAAATCCACGCTTTCCAACCATTTCCGGGTGTTGCGCGATGCGGGGCTGGTGCATACGATCAAGAAGGGTGTGGAGCATCGCAATGTTGCGCGCATAGCCGATATCAACGAACGGTTTCCGGGGCTTTTAAAGCTGGTGCTCAAGCTTGCTGACGGGGCGGCCTGATGGATGTTTTAAAATGGCTGCGGCATATCCTGCTGGCGGTTTGCGCGGCGATTCTTATTGCGGAAGAATGGTTGTGGGAAGCGCTTACCCATCTGGGGCGCTGGATTTTCAAATACCTGCATCTGGCGCGGTTTGAGTTCTGGCTTACGCAGCAGTCGCGCTGGGTGGCGCTGGTGGCATTCCTGATTCCGCTCCTTGTAGTGGCGCCGATGAACCTGGTTGCGTTCTGGCTGCTGGCGAAGGGCAAGGTGTTGCGGGCTGTGGGGCTGGAAATTATTGCGAAGCTTCTGGGGATGATGCTGGTTGCGCGCGTGTTTGCGCTTACGAAGCGGCAGCTGATGAGTTTTGCATGGTTCTACTGGCTGTATAGCGGCATCATGCGCATGCTGGCGTGGGCGCACAGGCGGCTTTCAGCAACGGCCACGTACAGGCTGGCGAAAGATTTTCGCGGGCGGATGACACAACGCAAAAGGCCGGGGGATTAGCCCCGGCCTTTCGTTTAGCAATGGTTCAGCTTAGCGCGCGCTTACCAGCTTCAAGTGGTTCTCGCGGTTTTCGGTTGCGGCGAAATTCAGCTGGGCGGCAACGAAAGGGTATTTGCGGCGTACGTCGTTGAGCAATTCCCAGCCAAAGGCCTTCAGGCGGTTGGGGGCTTGCTCGAACTGCGCAAGCGCGCCTTTGTCGAGTTCGGGGAAGAGGGCGTCGAGGTCTTTGCCCTGTTCGCCGTTAGCGGCGTTGCCGTAAGCATATGCGCCGCGCAGCGCCAGCAGGTAGGCGTCAATGGTGTTGGGCTTCTGGCTCAAGAGCCAACTGCTGAGGGCGCGGATGTCGGTTGCTTGGATGGATTTGCTTTCCGACACGCTGTATTTAATGTTGGCGAGGGTTTGCATCACCTCATCCAGATGGCCCCATGCGGGCTGCTTGTTGATGCCCATGAAGGCTGCGTCGCAACGGTCATACTGGCGTTTCCATTTTTCCATGTCCTCGGTGAGGCTGGCGATGGCGTAAACGGTGCGGCTTTTTTCTTCATCGGTGAAGGTGATGTGTTCAAGCATATAGGGGAAGGTGATGCGCGGGTTTTTTACCAGCTTGATGCCGGCATAGACGCAGGCCCAGCACGACAGCACGAATACGGCCAGCGCGCCAACGCCGGATGGCTGCAGGGCAACGACCACGATGGAGGCAAGCGCAGGGATGGCAAGCACAGCGGTGACCATGGAGGCCCACCAGGTTACATTCTGGAAGAAGGGTTTGCTTGCTGGGGTCGTGTCGGTTGCCTGAAAAACCATGGTGTGTCCTTTCAATCTTATTGGTCAATATTAGTGGGAAAGCCCGGATTAGTGGGAAAGCGTGGCGAATGGTTAAATAATGCCCGATAAGCATTAACGCCAAGTTAATTATGCGGCTTCTATGTTAATATTTATGTGCTGAATTATAAGCATTTTTATGAAAATGCTTGGCGATTACTGCCTTGCGCTGGCCTGCGCGTTCAGGGGGGCTTGTAGCGCCGGAATCTGGTTGTGGCTGCCCAGAACAAAGGTTTGCCCGGTACGGAAGCAATGGGCATTGAGATTCTTTTCGCCGAAATCGGGGCATTCGCGCAGCGTGGTCACTTCCACTTTGGATTCGCTGGGGAGGTCCATGCGGTGCTGGTTGTGGAAAGCGAGCAGTACGCGGCCTTCGCCCATGGCGCTTACCTGCCCGTTCTGGATGACGGCGGCGGTGGCGTTGTCGAGGCCGATGCCGATGCATTCGGGGTGGGCCGCCACTGCGTGCAGCAGCCGGCGCTCGCGGCTTTCGCGCTTGATGGAGTCCATGTGGGTTTCCACGATCAGGGGCAGCATGGCGAATCCGGCGAGCATGGGCGGGCAGGCGCCTTTGACCTTGTTGTTGCCGTCAATCATCTGGCGGGCCATGCACATGGCGCCCGCAGACGTACCGCCGATGACGAAGTCTTTGTCGCGGGCGTAGCGGTCGCGCATGGCGTCCAGAGTTCTGGTGTGCAGGAAGAGCCTTGTGAGGTCGGCCTGGTTTCCGCCCGTGATGTAGACGATGTCGGCTTTTTTGATGCGTTCGGCGAGCTTGGTGTCCTGGGCGATGCTTGCCGGGTTGCGGCTGGTGGTGAGGTTTACTTCGCCCGCGCCCAGATGCTTGAACATGGCGCGGTGGGATTCGCCGTCTTCTATGGCGTATTGCGCCGAGGCGCTGGAAATGATTTCAACCACGGGTGCTGCCTTGCCGGTCAGCGCAATCATTTTGCGGAAAATGCCCTGGGGGTCGGCTTCGTCGGGCGACATGGCGTGGATGCGCTGGGGCAGGGTTGCGGATTCGTGGGTGGGATAGCCGCCGCCGACTAAGAACAATGTGCCAAGCGGGGTGCGGGGATTGGGCGGGGGGATAACGGTGTCGTTGGTGGTGGAACCGCCCAGCAACAGGGCTGCGCCACCGGCTGCGGCGGTGGTCATGAATTGGCGGCGATCCATGTCGGTACTCCAGCCCATGTCGCACCCCCTATGCGTCGGCTAGTATTAATATAGCTTAACTATAGCCGGACAGGCATTTTTCTCAACTGCTAATGTTTAAAGGGGGGTTGGGGAAGAAAAACTTGCCTTTTTCGAGCTTTACCGGGGGTTTTGGGTGGGTGCAGCGTTTTTCGCGTTGATTTTTTCCGCCAGCTCCGTTAGAACGCGCTGCATAACTCTGGCAGAGGCCTTTTGCTTGGGTGCGGAATCTGAGGATATTTGAATAAGTATTCTGGGGCTTGCGGGTGTAGTTCAATGGTAGAACGTCAGCCTTCCAAGCTGAACACGAGGGTTCGATTCCCTTCACCCGCTCCAAGATTCAGGTGGCAGCTACCTCCGGCATAAAAACAGTTAGTAGAAAGAGAATTACAATGGCTAAAGAGAAATTTGATCGTTCTAAACCTCATTGCAACATCGGCACCATCGGCCACGTGGATCATGGCAAGACGTCTTTGACGGCTGCTATCACG
>JAYULW010000070.1:0-10420 GCA_043763155.1 Alphaproteobacteria bacterium
CAGGCCCATGTCCTTCACCATCTGCTCAGCTGTTTCGCGGATTTGGCTCAGGGTTTTGCCGCCAATGAGCTTGAGCATCTCGGGCGTGGGGTTGGGAATATAGACCTGCGGTTCGCTGGGGCGCTGCAGATGCGCGGGCCAGTCGTCGCCGGGGGTGATGAGATAGGCATTGGGCTTTTGCGCAAGGGAACCGCCCTGCTTCACTGCATCACTGATAAACGCGAGAAAATCCTCACGGGCTTGCATGCAATCCTTTCAGGCGTTAGCCGATATGCCGATCCTGCGGGGGTTTGCGCACATCAGCCACTTCGGTGCGCGACAGGCCTGTGGCGGCTATCTCGCCCGATGCTACTGCTTCGCGGAAGCTGTTCACCAGTTTCAGCATGATGTTGGTTGTATCATCATACGGGCCGTTTTGCGGGCCTACCATGTCGGCGAGTTTTTTATCGCCGTGCATGGTGATTTTGGTGAGCAGCATGGCGGCAGCGGAGTGTGCGTCGCCTTTGAGTGCGGTTTCAGCGTCGGAGCTGCCCATGGCGAACATTTCGGCAACCTTGCGGCGGTCAAAATCATTCAGGCCGAGGCCATCGTCGTTGAGTTCCATCTGGAAGTTGCGCATGGCCTTCTTGCCGTTTTTCTTCGGTATGCCACCGCCACCACCCGGTGCTGGAGCGGCAAGCGCGCCTTCCACCTTCAGTGCTTCTTTTTCAAGCGCATCAAGGGCGGTTTGCAGCGTTTTTTCGTCGCCGGGAAGGGCAACACGCACGCAAATCTGGCCTTGCTGGGTGCCGGGATTGTAGCCGCCTTGCTGACCGGAATACACGGTTACGTTGCCGATGTTGCGGCCCGTAAGCTCGAACTGTTCGGGAGCACCAGAACCGCCATCGCCGTTACGGTAACGCTTCAGTTGCGGCTCCATCAGCGGGAAGGCTTTGGGCGCTTCAGCGATGATCATCTTGTAGATGGCTTTGATATTGCCGGGCGTGTAGCGGTCGTTTAGGCCAGGATTCAGCGCCATGAACTGCATGAGCGAGGTAAGGTCAACCGGCTTGGCCTCGCCAAGCGGGGCCTCGCCCGGTTGCGGCACCTGTTTGATCATGAGGTTGCCATCGGGGCCGGGAGCTTTTACTTCGCGCACTTCGCGCAGGTTGATGGTGCCGAGATAGCCGCGGCCATTTTCCATGTAGCGATGGCTGGCGGGCTGTACGCGGATAACGGCAGGAGCGCACGCGCCATTGGGCGCAAGCACCTGATGCGGAATCAGCGGGCCAGCATAGCCGAAGCCCAGCTTAAAGCCGTCGTAGTTGCCTACCTCAATACCGTTCTTTTCGCAGTAGAGGTTCACTTCGCCGAGGGCGGAGGGGCCTACTTCCTTATACACGATACGCGAGGTAAGCGTGCCGACACCTTCCATGATGGTGGTGTAGGATTTGCGCTTGTTGTCGTCGAATTTTTCATGCTTTGGGTCGAGTGCGCCAAGCACCACGTTGTAGCCCTGGATGGGGAGCTGGTTGCCACCGCTTTTCTTCAAAGGCGTCGCGGCGACGAAACGAAGGGCGAGGTCGCCATCCACATGCGGCAAGCGGGTCATCGGCACGCCGACATACTGGAGTTCGGCCTGAGGGTCGTGGCCTGCAACGCGCGGCTGGTTCAGGCGCACTTTTGCACCGTTCAGCACGTCGTTGGAAATGGACACGGCGGGCGCTACCACTTTGTTGCCGATGTTGGTTTCTTTCTGGTTGCCTTTGGTCAGCACCAGCGGATCACCCCACTCAGTGTGGTAGGACTGGCCGTTCAGGATGCTGAAATTATTGTTGGTGTTGCCGAGTACCACGGGCAGCACGTTGTTGCCTTTTTCATCGGTGATGAAAAGCATACCGCCGTTATGCTCAGGCGCGGGCACATCTTTCTTGGCCTTGCGCGCTTCGTCGGCTGCCTGATGCCAATCCAGCGTTTGGGGGTATTCCACCTTCCACTTGTCGTTTTTGAAAACGCTCAAGACGGGGTTGCGGCCATCAGTGTTGGGGTATTGCGCTTTGAGGTAGGGAATCACGTTCTTGGTCACGAATTCCCTGAGCTGGTCTTGCGTGAGTTTTTCAACGTCCACCTTCGCGTCAACAGCAGCAACGGGTGCGGCCATGTCTGGGCCTTTGGGCGCTCCGGGCTTGCGGTCTACGACGCGCGGCGGGGGTGCAGCTTCGGCTACGGCCTCGTCTTTTTTATCTTCCACGGGCGCTTTGGGCGGGGCGGCGGGTGCAAGCTCCACAGCTTTCACCGGGGCTTTGGGGACCACATTTTCTTTGGGTTTTGCCGGCTCTTTGGGCCGGTCATTTTGCGCAACGGCTACAGGAGCGGGCCGGGGGGCTTCTTCTTTGCTGCCACCGCGCGTGGCGAGGAATCCGGCGAGGCTCAGCACAAGGGCTGCAGCCGTAGTGCTTACGATAAGCGGCGCTTTGCGCTGCCAAAGCGACGGCGGGGTCAGGGCATTATCCAGCGCGGTAAGGTCAGCTTCCTGTGCGCCGCCGGGTTTGGGCAGTACGCTTGCGTCGGTTACGGTTTTGTACATTTCGGACGCAAGGCGGTCGCGGGCGAAGGTCGGGTTGCGGGCTTTTTTGACTGCAAACTCGGCGCCTTCAAACTTGGTGAGCGCTTTGTTGAGCTGCTTGGTTGATTCTTCCAGCAGCGCTTCCCATTCATGGCGGTTGGCGGAGTCAACGTTGATTTTCGTCGTCTGGCCATCGGGCGTATGGTTCAGGGCCAGCATCTCAATTTCTTTTTGCACCTTATTGGCTGCAACGCCAAGCTGCGCGATGAAGGTGCGGTTTCCCGGATTGTCGAGGTTGTTGTATTGGCTTTTAACCTCAGGCTTTTTGGCCTCAAGCGTCATGCGCTGGATGGTTTTGACATCCTTCATCAATTTCAGGACATCTTTTTTGATATCGTCATTATCTTTAACGGCGGCAAACTGGCCGAAGCCGCCGGCATCACCCATATTAATACCAAGGTCAATCTTCGGGCCGGAACCGGGCGCGGGCGCGACGGGCACATCGTCGCCGCCGGTCCATGCAGCGCCAACCTGTACGGGCATTTCAGCCGAGGATGGTGCGGCGGCAGGTTTGCCGGAGGTGGGTTTTGTGGGTTTTGCGGGGCCAGTTGCGGTAGCGGATTTGCCCATATCTTTTACGATATTGCGAACCGCCTCCATGGCGCCATTCCTGTGCAGGCTGGTATTTTCGGGAGCGGTCAGAAGGGTTTGCACAGCGGCAATGGCGGGATTTTCGCGGTCGGCTTCGGGAATACCGGCGATCAGCGTCAGGCCCTGCATGGCGGCTTTAGGAACGGCAGCCTGATATTCGTCGGTTGCCATAAGGTTCTGGACCGCGATTTCCAAAAGGATGCTTGCGGGTTGTTTCTTTTTGCTTGCAGCAATGGTGTCTATGGTTTTGCGCGTGATAGCGTCGCTGTTATATTCAGCAACGTCGCGCTGCACTGAACTTGTCAGGTCACTTAATGCCTTCATCAGCGCGTCACCCGCTTCGCGTTCGAGCCTTGCTTCTTCGCGAAGTTGTGCGGCCATTTGTTTGGCAACATCTGCTACATTCTGTTTGGGTGTATTGTCGCCCATAGCGCTATCCTTGTTTTGATGCATCTGAAGCGGCCAAAGCTTTGCCGCGCGTGGTAGATTTCGTCCTTATTGTATAGCGTTTCCGCTAACAAAAGTTAAATTAAACGTTTATGACAACTTAAGATGTTAGTAATTGTTAACTAATTTTTGGGGCTTTATATTTATTTATTATTACTAATCAGATATTTATATTTATTTGCCGGAAGCCTTAATTTCATTAATTTTTAAACGTCTATTCACTTTACCGCTAGATTTCCTAATTATTTGCCCGGTTCGGGGCGCAAATCCTGAAGGTCAACGGTGCTTACGTAAGGCACAAAGCCATGGGCGCGCTGGGCCTTATAAATTCCCTTTACCGTTTGCACATCGCCGGGCGGCCAGTAGTCGAGCGAATAGACTTTGAGTTTCGGGAATTGCTCACGCACCGCTTCGATCTGTTTCAGGTAATCCTGCTGAATGTTTTGCGGGGCCATGGCGGGTGCATTTTTTGCGGTATCCCAGCTGGTGTAAATGCTTTCGGCCAGCAGCATTTCGATATCGCCCGCCACATGGGGCAGGATGTTGAGGCCGCGATTGAGCATGATATGCAGCTGCGGGTAGCTCTGGTGGATGTCGTGGATGAGGTCAATGGTTGCGCGGCGGGTGCCTGCGTAGGCGATGGGGTCTTTGTCTTCCAGCCATAGCAAATTATCCACGGTGTCGAGCATGACGCCGTTGAAGCCCTCCTGCATCAGGCCGGGGATGATGGTGTTTAGCATGTAGCTGCGCCATTCGGGTTTGCGCACATCTATGAAGGCATTGCCTTTCCAGTCCGCCACATCGCTGATGAGGACGCCCATGGCTTTGACTTGCTCGTAATCCTTGCGGTGTATTTCGGCTTCGCCGAAGCTCACATAGCCCAGCAGCAGGCGCTTGCCGTCGTCGAGGGGGGCGAGCGCGGGGTGGCCGTCGCGGTCGAAAACCAGCACGTCATAGGGCAGGAAAGATTCCGGGGCTTCGGTTTTGGCGTAATAGACGGCCCAGCGCTCTGTTTTTTTAAAGAACATAATGGCTACCGGTACGAGAATCAAAAATAGTATGAGGAGCGTTTTCAGCCACCGCATCATTCCTCCTTCAGTGTGCGTTCCAGCCCATCGCGTAGCTGCGTGGCGGCATGGAAGCCGAAGGTTTTGGCGCTTAGCGCGGTATCGCCCAGCGAGTTGCGCACCTCGCCGGTGCGGCCTGTGGCGTGGGTAATGGCTGTGCGCGACTGGGCAAGGTCGGCAATGATGCCTGCCAGCGCATTCACGCTGGTGGCGCGGCCTGTGCAGACATTGAAGATGCCGTGCTGCAGTTTTCCCGATTGCAGGGCCAGCATGGCGCTGCTTAGCGCATTCACCACATCACCCACATAGACGAAATCGCGGGTTTGTTCGCCGTCGCCGAAGATGGTGACGGGCTGGTGCTGCTTCATGCGCTGCTGGAAAATGGAAATGACGCCGGAATAGGGCGAGGACGCATCCTGCTTCGGGCCATAGACATTGAAAAAGCGCATGCCTGCGGTGGGGATGTTGTGCGTTGTGCTTGCGATGCGGGCGTAATATTCGCACGCCAGCTTATCTACACCATAAGGCGAAAGCGGGGTGCAGGGCGCTGATTCGCTTTGGGGGGTGGTCTCCAGGCCGCCATAGACGGCAGCGGAAGATGCGAAGACCACGGGGATGTTTAATTTAAGGCGGGCGATGGCGTCGAACAGGGCGACCGTGCCGCCAAGATTCACCTGATGGGTGCGCAGCCACTCATCCACCGAACGCTGCACGGAGACGATGGCGGCGAGATGAAAGCAGCCATCCACGCTTTGCAGGAGCGCGTCATAGGTGCCGGGAGTGGTGATGTCGGCTACCACTACCTGCAGATGTGCGGGCAGGTTTTCGCGCTTGCCACTGGAGAGGTCGTCAATGATGCTTAACGTATGGCCCGCGGCAAGCAGCTGGTGCGCGAGGTGGGAACCGATAAAACCGCAGCCGCCTGTGATAAGGTAATGCATGGCTATTCTTCTTTGAGCTTAGCGGCGATGGGTTTGTTCAGGATATTATTGAGGATGAATTCGCAATATGGCAACTGTTTTGCGTAATGATGCAGCGCCATGGTGGACATCAGGAAGGTTAATACCGCCGAGAGGAAATAGCCGTAACCATAATAAATAAAGCCCATTTTCATGGTGATGTAGGTGAATACGAAGTTGCTTACGAAGAAGCCAAACTGGATCCACATGGCGGTTTTGCGGCATTCGAAATAGGCCAGCACGATCAGCTCGAACAGGGCCAGCACATGGAAGTACGAACCCAGCACTGCGAAGTGGAACATGCTGATCTGGCCCATGGCGAGGTGCAGGAAGGTGAAGATTTTATGGGCGAAGGCGATGATGAAGAAGACGATGACGCCCTGCATAATGGCGAGGTTACGCCCCTGCTCGCGGATATTGTCAATGATTGCGATATGGTTGGTTTCGATGCGGCTGTAGGGTACGCCGGAAAGAATGTCTTTGTAAAATTTGCGGTAATGCTCGAAGAAGCTGGTTTCCACGCTTAAGATAAACATGGCGATGGAGGGAATCATGACGATATAAGCCACGAAGAAAGACACGTTATATTCAAAATACACGCGCATGCCGCTTTTGAGCAATGTTGCTTCGGGCGCCCACGCCATGATGAGTTTGTCGCCCCACACGCCTAAGCTGTAGAACGTGCCTGCGAGGGCGAGATCGTAGTATTTCACGAAGTAGTGACGGAAGATTTTTCGGTTCATGAAGTTGTAATTATATTCGGCCATTACTTCGCCTGCGAGGGCGAACACGATGAAGGCAAGGCCCAGGTCGAAGCCCATGAGGATACCGGTTTCATTGTAGCTGCGCAGCAGCCACACGCTGAAAATGAACACGATGAACATGCCGATGGCAAACGCACGGGTGGTCGCCATGTAGTTCTTGAGCGCAGTGAGGTAGACGTTTAGCAGCCATATGAAGGACAGCAGGAAGAAATTCAGGAAGGCTGCGAGCTTGAACATCATCGGCAGGTCAAGATACACGAAGTAAAAATACGCAACCGGCAGGGTTTGGGTGATGGTGGCAAGGGTTAGACATGTGAGCAGGCTTGCGGAAATATCGGTGATGTTTTGCTTGTAGATACTATCGGCGATATAGCGCGTTGCGACCATGTGCAGGGGCGCGGTGAAAATAAGCGAGTAGGCGAAATTGTAAAATAGCGCGCCCTGCAGGTTCAGGAAGCCTTGCGAGGTGGCGTCGCCGCCGCTCAGTGAGTATACGATGCTTAAGGCCACAATGGTGAACACCCACGGGCCACAGGAAATGAGCGACGAATGGAAATAAGCACTCGCCACGCCGATCAGGTCGTCGCGCTTGATGAGTTTTTTCAGTACAAATCCAATGCCTGCCATGGGGTGCTCTTTTACGGTTGTTTCAGGTAGTTTTCATATAGCTGGCGGTAGGTCTCTTGCTGGCTTTTCTTATTGTAGTAAATGTTTACGCGCTCGCGGATGGCGGCGCTGCATTTGTCGTAGTATTCTTTATTAGTAAGCAGGGTGTAGAGCGCCTGCGCGGTGGCTTGCGGGTTTGACAGCGGCACGATTTCGCCCCCTGCCCCCAGTTGCGGCGATTCGTCTGGCTTGCCCATGATGATTTCGGCGCATGCGCCCACGCGGGTCGCAACGGTGGGAATGCCAGCGGCGCCAGCCTCAAGGATCACCAGGGGCTGGGCTTCGGAAATGCTGGTAAGCGCGATTACGTCTACGCGTGGCAAATATTCCATGATGTTCACGTTGCCGGTGAAGGTGATGTCTTGCGTCAGGCCCAGATGCTCGATCATTTCGCAGCATTCTTCATAGTAGCCGAAGCTTTCTTCCTTGGGGCCCATGATGTAGGCGCGGAATTCAGGCAGCATGGGTTTGAGGACCGCGCAGGAGCGGATGAAGGTTTTGACGTCTTTGATAGGAACTACGCGGCCGATAAAGGCAATGGTGGGCACGCGGTTTTCAGTGATGCGCTGGATGCTGGAGAAGCGCTCGAATTCCACGCCGTTGGGAATAATGGTCATTTTTTCAGGGTTCGCACCGTCGTCCATCTGGGCGATCTGGTTGCCGCGATAAAGGGTCACGATCTTGCTGCAGGACTCGTAGCAGATGCGCGAATAGTTGCTGAAAATACCGATCCAGAGATCATGCAGTTCCAGCATATTGCGGTTTACGGTGTAATTTCGCGAGTAGCGTTTATTGTCCAGCCAGTCGGTGGTGAGCAGCTCGACGCGGCGTTCATTGGTGTAAATGCCGTGTTCGGTTAGCACCAGCGGGCGGCCCGTTTCGAGGTGGCAACGCGCGCCCAGCAAGCCCGCATAGCCGGTGCTACAGGTGTGATATACGCGGGCAGGCGGAATGTCGGTGAGGAGGATAGAGTAGAAGCCCTGAAGCAGTGCGCGGAACGACCAGAAATAATCAATGAAAGAGCTTTGCGGCATGAGCTTGGTGTAGGTGTTGACCAGCAATTCCCATGCGGCGGGCGAATCCAGCAGCAGGTAGCTGCCGCACGCGCCATCAAGCTTTTTGAGCAGTGGCAGCAGGTCATGCAGGTCGCGCATGCCTGCTTTGGTCAGGAAAGAAATAATCTTCTGCTCGATACTGTGCAGGATCTTGGTTTTTTTGCTGGACAGGCGTTTGTTGCCCACGGGAATTTCGGACAGGCTGCAGCGGGTGACGCTTAACAGATTTTTGGGCTGGGGGTACAGGCTTTGCTGGTTTTCTTCACGCGCGACGATGGCCACCACGCTAAAGGTGAGGTGCGGTTGCGAGAGGATCAGTTCCTGCACCCAGCTGGACACGCCGCCCTGTACGTAAGGGTAGCTGCCTTCCAGCAGGAGGCAGATATCAACTTTCGGAGGACGCGCGATCATGTGATGTGCTCCTTTGCATTCGCCCAGAGCAGGATCATAGCACGTATATGATCGGGGTATTTATGGGAATCGGTTACCAGCGCGCTATGGGCGCTTTCTGCGGCAATGGTACGCAGCTCCGCGTAGCGCTTCAGGTTGAACAGGCATTCGCTATACCATAAATTGACATCGGACGTGGCATAGCCTGCAGTGCGGAGTTTTTCAAACTGGCGGCTGGCTTCTTCGATTTTGCCCCTGCGGAACAGCAGGCGGCCCAGAAGCTGGTGCACTTCCAGCACCTGCGGCGTGTCTTCGGGTTCTTGCATGATGAATTCTTTGTAGTAGTGCAGCGACAGCAGGCGGTTTTCGGTTTCCTGCTTGTCGTCAAGCAGGCCGGAGAAGGCGTAATTGTCGTAATGCTTGGCCAGTTCCAGCAGGATGATGTTTTTCTTGGGCCAGTCGCGGCGTAGGCGCTCCAGCTTCACGCTTTGGGAAAAGAAGGTGTTTTTCAGTTTGGTGATGGCGGTTGCGGCTTGTACGCGGATGGCGTTGTGCTTATCTTCAAGCGCCATTTTCAGCAGGGGCGCGAAGCTTGGGTCGTAGTTGCGCAGGATTTTGAAAATGGCTTCGCGTTTTTTCTCATCATTACCCATTTTGATGACGTCCATCAGGTATGTGACGCTGTAACCTTCGCCTGCCTGATCGCGGCCAAAGGTGATGCGGTCATAAACCGTTTGGGCAAGGGTTTTATGTTCTGGCGGGAAGATGGAGTCGCGCCACTCGCGGAAGGTGAGGCTTTTTTCGTTGGACATATAGTGCCACAACAGCGCAAACAGCACGCCTACGGGCGCGAGCGGGCCCATGACGGGCACGGCGATGGTTGCGATCCATGCGAAGCGGGCGTCTTTGCTTTTGTGTTCTTTGAGTTTGGATACGCCCAAAAGAATGAGGAAAGACACGGCGTGGAACATAAGCGCGGGCACGAAATTATTGGCGAACAGGCACACCAGCGCGAACGCATCAATCACAAAAACGACAACCAGGACCAGCACAAGGAACAGGTCCCTTTCCGGCTTTATCTTCTGCCGGAGGTGAATGTCTTCTTCTTTTATGAAGTCGTAGCTGGTCATGGTTGCCTTATTTTTTTGTGTGCAGCACTTGGGTTGAAAGCGAAAGCTTCAATTGAACGGGTTTGTCTTTTTGCAGCTTGTCGAAGGCATCGCTTATTTTTTCAATCACCTGCTGGCCGTGTTCGGCGGCGGTGCCGGGCAGCAGGATATAGTAGCTATGGTCGGTGACCTGATAGTTGAAAATGCGGTCGCCTTTGCGCAGGTTTTTGCCTACGGCTTTTAGCAGCATCTGCATGCCCTGACGGTAGTTTTCAGGGGTTGCGGCCACGTCGTCGAGGATTTTCACCACCATGAGTTTTACGTCGAAATTGAAGCGTTCGGCGAGGTAGCTGGTGTAGTCCGACTGGTGCTTGAAAAACTCGTAGGAGTACAGGTCGTTGGCGGGATTGATGAAGCTGTTGGAGCTGGCTTTTTCGTAATCCTGCGCCTGATAATAGGCATTGCCGATCCATGAGCAGACGATGCGGAAGGTTTGCAGCGTGGTGATGTTCAGGTCGGTGTAGTTCATTTGCTCAATTTTCAGCATGCCCAGCGTCTGGCCGCTTTCGGCCATGATGGGACCGGCGAGCATGCCCTGATGGGCGAGGAGCAATTCGTCGCCGGGGTCGGCGATGCAAAGCGTGCGCTTGTTGATGATGACTTCTTCAAACAGGCGGTCATGCGAGCTGATGGTGCGGGCGTATTCATCGCCTTTTTCCCATGCATAACACAGTGAGGATTCCAGATTTTCGCCATTTAACATGAAG
>JAYULW010000071.1:0-21103 GCA_043763155.1 Alphaproteobacteria bacterium
CTGCCGGTGAATATGAGCGAGATTGCGCTGACCATCAGCTCACGCGCCGGGACCTTTGGCTTTACGTCGGCGGCGAAGGTTGCGTACATGCTGCACAAGTTCTGCCAGAACCAGATGCGCACGGCGCAGGCTACGCACCATGTGATTGCCGAGAAGCATCTGGACGCCCTGAAGGTGACGCTGCATAACGGCCTGAAGAGCCGCGACCCTAACGCCCAGAATGAGGCGGTGGTCAAAGAATTGCAGAAACTGGTCGAAAAACTGGCTGCTTAAGTTCTTTTTGGGCATTCCTAACGATTTCTTAAATGAAATATAACGGAATCTTAAGCCTGCGGGCCTAGGCTCTAGGCATGACCGAATCAAATACAAATGTGGTTTCTATCAATTGGGGTGCCGTGGGTGACATGGGGCCGCTGACGACACTTATGCAGGACGATACGGTGAGCGATATCCTCATCAACGGGCATAAGGAAATTTTCGTGGAACGCGGCGGCAAGCTGGAGCCGACGCATTTATCCTTTTCCGGTGAAGCGGAACTGCGTGACCTTGCCGAACGCATCGTGGCGGCTGTGGGCCGCACTTTGGACGTTGAGCGGCCATTGGTGGATGCGCGCCTTGCCGATGGCAGCCGCGTGAATGTGATTGCGCCGCCGCTTGCGGTGGACGGCACTACGATTTCCATCCGTAAATTTTCGCGCGATAAAATCTCCATTGACGACATGGTGGCTTATGGCAGCGTGTCGGCGGCGGTGGGTGAGTTTTTGAAGGTTGCGGGGCATTGCCGCATGAACATCATCATCTCCGGCGGTACCGGCTCTGGGAAAACGACATTACTGAACGCGCTTTCGCGCTCCATTGAGCCGACCGAACGCGTGGTGACGATTGAAGACGCGGTGGAACTGCAATTGCAGCAGCCGCATGTGGTGCGCCTTGAAACGAAGCGGGTTTCGTTTGGCGGCGACATGAATGCGGAAGTGAATATCCGCGATCTTTTGAAAAATGCGCTGCGTATGCGCCCGGACCGCATTATCGTGGGCGAAGTGCGCGGCGCGGAAGCGTTTGACATGATGCAGGCAATGAATACGGGTCATGAAGGCTCGCTTACGACCATTCACGCCAACCACCCGCGCGACGCGCTGGCGCGGCTTGAAAACATGATCAGCATGGCGAACCTGAACATTCCAATGCGTTCGGTGCGGGCGCAGATTGCGTCGGCGTTGCATTTGATTATCCAGAGCAGCCGTATGCGCGACGGTGTGCGCCGCATTACCTATATCTCTGAGATCGCGGGCATGGAAGGCGACGTGGTCACCATGAACGATTTGTTCACCTACGTGGTGGACGGCGAGGAAGAAAACGGCAAGCTGAAAGGCCATTTCCAGTGGTCGGGTATTCTGCCGCGCTGCCTGAAACGCGTTGCCTATTACGGCGAGCTGGACCGCCTGAGCAAGGCATTGGGCATTAAGATTCCCAAGGCGTAAGCCTTTTATTTTCCTATTATTTTATGCTTTCGCCGCACGCATTAATGCGCCTCGTTTGCCGTTGACGGGCTTGCATCAAAGGACTATACCACCCTATCTTATGACTAGCTGTCATTCTGTAGCGAAATGTGTTATGCTACGCGTTCGTCCAATGTTTAACAAGTGAAGAGAGAATTATGCAAATTTCAGTATCCGGTAAAGGTGTTGATGTAGGTGAAGCGCTGCGTAACCATATCGCAACGCAGATCGAGGAGCATGTTACGAAATATATTGACCGCGTAACCAGCGTACAAATCGTGGTATCGCGAGAGGCGCATCTTTTCCGCGTGGACATCACGGGCAACCTTGGGACCCATTCGGGCCTCGTGGTGCGCAGCCGCGGCGAACAGGACGATGTGTATGCGGCGTTCGACGCCTCTTTGGCAAAAGTAAGCAAGCAGCTGCGCCGCTACAAGCGCAAGCTCACCAACCACCACAAGGCCGACAATGTGCCGGAACCAGCACAGGGTAAAAAATACACGCTGCAGCCTGACGCGGGCGAGCATGAAGAAGAAAAGGCCGCAGGCCTTGTGATTGCGGAAAAGTCTACCGCGATTGAAACGCTCACCGTAAGCCAGGCCGTGATGAAAATGGATTTGCAGGACCTGCCTGCGCTGATGTTCTTCAACTCGAAGCATGGCGGGCTGAACGTGGTGTATCGCCGCAATGACGGCAATATTTCTTGGGTTGACCCGGAAAGCAAAGCGGCCTAACCGTTTAGCTATATGCACATAGGTTCCATATTGCCGCCTGAAGCGGTGCTGGCGAAGTTCAGCGCGCGCGACAAAAAAAACGCGTTGCGCCAGCTGGCCACCCATGCTGCGAAGCTGTGCCATATTCCCGAAAAAGAAATTTATGCCGTGCTGCTTGAGCGCGAGAATATGGGCTGCACGGGCATGGGCAATGGCGTGTGCATCCCGCATGGGCGTTTTGCGCAACTTACCAAGCTGCATGCGGTATTTGCGCAGCTGGAAAAACCGCTGGTGTTTGGCTCGGCGGACGGCAAGCCGGTGGATTTGCTGTTTTTGCTGCTTTCGCCGCTGGAAGCGCACACGGAGCATATGAAGGCACTGGCCAGTATTTCGCGTATTTTGCGCGATAAGCAGCTGTGCGAATCGCTGCGCAGGGCCAATGACGCAGCCACGCTGCATGCGCTGCTCACCGATACGCGCACCGAAAACGTGGCGTAAGCCATGCTTGTCCAGCTCTCCGACCCCCTGCTTGCTGGATTACTGGGAAGCTGGCGGCTGGACCCGCTTTCGATGCAGGTTGTCAAAAAACTCATTCCTGAGGCGGCGGGTAGAAGCTCGGTGGAAGCCGCACTGGAATATGCGCGGCTGTATGGTAACGAAGATAGTTTCCGGCGGTTTTTGACACGCTGCGAGGACGACAAGGTAGTGATCGCGCCACGCCAGATTACATTCCACCATTACGGCAAACCGCCCTTTTCGCTGCCCATTCAAAAGGTGACGAAGGAAGGGCGCAAAACGCTGATCCACTGCATCCAGAAGCCGCCCTACCCTGTTGGGCCGGTGGTGTATAGCTTTCATTTCCTGAAGGACCGGCTGGTGATGAGCGAGCAGACGGATTTGCGCAAATCCATCACCCATAAATTTTACCTCGAAAAATGATTCCTGCTTCCCGCTTTTTTCATGCGTCGTGTGTGGCCATTGGCGGGCGGGGCGTGTTGCTGCTGGGGGGAAGCGGGAGCGGCAAGTCGGACCTTGCGCTGCAGCTGATTGATGCTGGCGCGCAGCTGGTGGGAGATGACCAGGTGGTGATTACGAAAGAGGGTGACGGGCTGGTGGCCGCCCCTGCCCCGAAGCTTGAAGGGCTGGTTGAGGCGCGGGGCATGGGCCTGCTGACGCTGGATTATGTGCCGCGGGCGTGGCTGGGGCTGGCAGTTTCGCTGGTGGGGCGCGAAGAAGTGGAGCGGATGCCGGATGCGCAGTTCTTTGATTGCTTTGGCGTTTTGCTGCCATTACTATCGCTGCACGCATTTGATCATGCGACTTGCGCCAAAATCCGCTTATTCATAGGGCAGTTATGAAACTGGTTTTAGTTACGGGCATGTCGGGAGCTGGCAAATCGCTGGCGCTAAAGGCGCTGGAAGATTGCGGCTTCGAGGCGATTGATAATATTCCGCTGGCGTTTTTGCCCACGCTGGTTGCTTCGGGCGCAAGCGGGGGCAACCTTGTGGTGGGCTGCGATATTCGCGGGCGCGATTTTTCGGCGGGGCATTTTATCGAGACGATTACGGCTTTGCGCGGCAAGCCGGAGGTCAGCTTTACCATGCTGTTCCTTGATAGCGACGACGAAACGCTGCGCAGGCGCTACACCGAAACACGCAGGCGCCACCCGCTGGCGCTGGACAGGCCGGTACTGGACGGCATTCAGCATGAGCGGCAGTTACTCGCGCCGCTGCGCGATATTGCGGATGTGACGATTGATACCAGCGAATATGAGGCAGCGGTTTTACGCAACATCATCACCTCACAGTTTGCGCAGGAAGAGCGGGAGCTTTCCATTGTGCTTACGTCGTTTTCGTTCAAGCATGGCTTGCCGCGCGACGCGGATCTGGTGTTTGACGTGCGCTTTTTGAAGAACCCGCATTACGACCCGGTACTGAAAAATTTTACGGGCATGGATGCGAAGGTGGGGGCTTATATTGAATCGGACGTGGGTTTTGCAGATTTTTATAAAAACCTGACCGGGCTGGTAAGCCCGCTTTTGCCGCGCTACCTTGCTGAGGGTAAGAGCTACCTGACGGTGGGGATTGGCTGCACCGGGGGCAAGCACCGCTCGGTGTACCTGGTGCAAAAGCTCGGTGCATTTCTGGAAGGAATCGGCTATAAAGTCACTTTACGCCACCGCGATATTACGAACTAAAAGGAACTGAAATGATTGGCATTGTGATTGTGACGCATGGAAAACTGGCCGAGGCGTTTGTGTCGGTGACGGAGCATGTGGTGGGGAAGCAGGAACAGATGATCGCTATCGGCATTGAGCCGGAAGATGATGCGGAGCTGGCGCGCGAAAAAATCGTGAACGCGATTTCGCAGGTGAATACGGGTAAGGGCGTGGTGATTTTGACCGATATGTTCGGCGGCACACCTTCAAACCTTGCGATTTCGGTGATGAAGGCCGATGGGGTTGAGGTTATTGCGGGTGTGAATTTGCCGATGACCATTAAGCTTGCGTCGGTGCGTAACAAGGTATCGCTCGAAGACGCGGTGAACCAGGCGCAGGAAGCGGCGCGCAAATACATCAACGTGGCAGGGAACCTGCTGGCGAATAAGGGCTAGGCGATGGGTAGCGCAAACGCAACGGTGGAGATTACGAATAAAAAGGGGCTGCATGCGCGCGCGGCGGCCAAGTTCGTGAAAACCGTTTCGGGGTTTGAGGCCGATGTGCTAGTGACCAAGCTGGGGCAGGAAGAATTGCCCAGCGTGAGCGGTGCTTCCATCCTTGGGCTTATGATGCTGGGGGCCGACCCCGGCTCGAAGCTTACCATCAACGCGATGGGGGCGCAGGCCGACGAGGTTGTGGCGGCGCTAAAGGAACTGATCGAAAATAAATTCGGTGAAGGCGAATAGCTTTCCGTTTTTAAGGAGAGGTTATGACGCAGGATAAGAGTGTTTTTGCCGTGCCGGACGCATGGGCCGCCAAGGCTTATGTGGATACCGCCCAATATCAGGATATGTACCGTGAATCTGTTTCTGACCCCGACGCGTTCTGGGCGGCGGAGGCTTCAAAGTTTCTTTGGAAATCGCCCTGGAAGGCTGTGAAAAATACGCAGTTCACTGCGCCGGTTTCGATTCGCTGGTTTGAGGGCGGGAAACTGAATATCACGGAGAATTGCCTTGATCGGCATTTGGCTTCGCATGGTGATGCAACCGCGTATATCTGGGAAGCGGATGATCCGAAGGAGGCTTCGCGCACGATTACCTACCGCGCACTGTATGAGGATGTGTGCAGGCTGGCTAATGCGCTGAAGGCCAAGGGCGTGGCCAAGGGCGACCGGGTTACGATTTATATGCCGATGATTCCGGAGGCGAGCGTGGCGATGCTTGCGTGCGCGCGCATTGGGGCGGTGCATTCGGTGGTGTTTGGCGGGTTTTCGGCGGAAGCCTTGCGCGGGCGCATTGAAGATTGCGGGAGCAGTGTGATTATTACCGCGGACGAAGGTTTGCGCGGCGGGAAAAAGGTGCCGCTGAAGGCGAATGTGGATGAGGCGATAGCGGGCATGGACTCGGTTGCGCATGTGATTGTGGTGAAGCGCACGGGCGGCAAGGTTGCGTGGAGCGCGCGGGATTGCTGGTATGATGAGGTGATGGCGCGGGAAGCGCCCACTTGCCCTGCGGAAATTATGGATGCGGAAGACCCGCTGTTTATTTTGTATACGTCGGGCAGCACGGGCAAGCCCAAGGGGGTTTTGCACACGGTGGGCGGGTACATGGTGTGGTCGGGGATGACGCATAAGCTGACCTTTGATTACCATGACGGCGACGTGTTCTGGTGTACGGCGGATGTGGGCTGGATTACGGGGCATACGTATATTGTGTATGGGCCGCTGCTGAACGCAGCGAAGATCGTAATGTTTGAGGGTGTGCCGAATTACCCGGACAGCTCGCGGTTCTGGCAGGTGGTGGACAAGCATCAGGTGACGATTTTTCACACCGCGCCCACGGCGCTGCGCTCTCTGATGCGCGAGGGCGACGGGCCGGTAAAGAAAGCTTCGCGCACGTCTTTGCGGCTTTTGGGCAGTGTGGGCGAGCCGATTAATCCTGAGGCTTGGCTTTGGTACTGGCGGGTGGTGGGCGAGGAGCGCTGCCCGATTGTGGATACGTGGTGGCAGACGGAAACGGGCGGGCATATGATTGCCCCCTTCCCCGGCGCAACGCCCTTGAAACCCGGCTCGGCGACATGGCCGTTTTTTGGGGTAACGCCCGTGATTCTTACGCCTGAGGGCAAGGTGCTGGAGGGGGAATGCGAGGGGCTGCTGTGCATTGCTGATTCGTGGCCGGGACAGGCGCGCACCATCTGGGGTGACCATGAGCGGTTTGAGCAGACGTATTTTTCGAGCTTTAAGGGCTATTACTTCACGGGCGATGGCGCAAAGCGCGACAAGGACGGGTATTACTGGATTACGGGGCGCATTGACGATGTGCTGAATGTTTCGGGCCACCGTTTGGGCACTGCGGAGATTGAAAGCGCGCTGGTGGGCAACCATAAGGTGGCAGAGGCCGCGGTGGTGGGCTTCCCGCATGACCTGAAGGGGCAAGGGATTTATGCGTATGTGACGCTGAAGGACGGCGTGGCTGATACGGACGAGCTATGCAAGGAGCTGGCGCAATGGGTGCGCAAAGCCATCAGCCCCATTGCTACGCCGGATCATATCCATTTTACGCCTGCGCTGCCGAAGACGCGTTCGGGCAAAATCATGCGGCGAATTTTGCGCAAAATCGCCGAGGGCGACACCAGCAATCTTGGCGATATTTCAACCCTCACAAATCCTGAGATTGTTCAGGAGCTTATTGGCAATAAAAAGCGCTAGTTGCGGGAGGGGGCAAAAAATCTTTCTTTTCCCTAAACTGTTTCCGTTCCGTTTACCAAAAATTCACTTTTGGGACCTAGTGTTGGGAGTAGGAAAACCACTGACTTGCCCTTCCAACCTTCGGTAATATCAATGTCCAAAGAACTTCTCATGGCCGAATTACTTTGCACCCGCCTGTGCCACGACCTGACGGGGCCGATTGGCGCTGTTAACAATGGCGCGGAGTTTTTGAGCGAAGAAGGCTTCAATATGCAAAGCCAGGCCGTAGAGCTGATTACCAGCAGCGCTTTTTCAGCCGTAACGCGGCTGCAATTTTACCGCATGGCGTACGGCAAAATGCGCGACCATGGCGAGGCAAGCCTTGCCGATAAGGCGAAGCTGGCATCTGAATTTTTTGCCGACAGCAAAGTGACGCTGGACTGGCCCGACAGCCACACGGACGCGGCGGGCATTTCTATTTCTTTGAAAATGTCGCGCCTGATTTACAATTTGCTGATCATCGCGTCTTCCACTTTGGTACGCGGCGGTACCATTTCGGTACGCATTGAGCAGCCCGATGCCAACCATAAGCGCCTAATTATCGGGGCGGAAGGTGTTTCGTTGAAATGGGATGCGGAAATGGATAAGATTTTCAAGGGCGATTTCAATGTGCAGGAATTAAACCCGAAAAATGTGCAAGCCTACTTCACCAAGTGCCTTACCGATGAATTGCAGGCTGAGTTTGTATATAATATCTCCGAAGCCAGCATGTCCATGCAGGTTACGCAGCCCGTGGGTCATTAATACTACAGCAGGACGCCATGGATGATCTGATCAGCGAGTTCATTACCGAAACCAGCGAAAGCCTGGCGGTGCTGGACCTTGAACTTGTCAAGCTGGAGAAGAACCCCGAAGACGCCGCCATTCTTGGCACTATTTTCCGTGTGATGCACACCATCAAGGGCACGTGCGGGTTTTTGGGCCTGCCGCGGCTGGAAAGCGTGGCCCATGCGGGCGAAAACGTGCTGGGCAAGATTCGCGACAAGCAGTTGAAGGCGACGCCTGAAGCGGTGACGCTCATTCTGGAATCGCTAGACAAGATCAAAGCGCTGATTGATTATTTAAGTGAAAAGGCAGAGGAAGAAGCGGGTGAAGATAGCGCGCTGATTGCGCGGCTGAACCACTATGCCGATACCGGAACCATGATGGCCGCGAGCGCTGCGCCTGAGGCGCCAGCGGCGGAGAGCGATAATGCTTTCCCGCATTTCAAGGGCGATGACGATCCGGAAATGGAAGCGGCGATTGCGCGTATTTTAGCAGAAGAAGCGGCGCAGAAAAGCCCTGTGCCCCCTGCCCCGGTTGCTGCTGCGCCAGTTGTTGCTGCTGCGCCTGCGGCGAAAGAAGAACATGGCGAAGCGAAGGAGGCCAATACGGCCAACCAGAGCATTCGCGTGAATATTGACGTGCTGGAAACACTGATGCAGATGGTGAGCGAGCTGGTGCTTACGCGCAACCAGCTGATGCAGGTGGCGCGCACGAAAGAAGATAAAGACTTCATGAACCCGCTGCAGCAACTCAGCCTGATTACGACGGAGCTGCAGGACGGGGTGATGAAAACGCGTATGCAGCCGATTGGCAATGCGTGGTCCAAATTCCCGCGCCTGATCCGCGATCTTTCGATGGAGCTGGGCAAGAAGATTGAGCTGAAGATGGTGGGCGAAGATACCGAGCTTGACCGCCAGCTGCTGGAAGTCATTAAAGACCCGCTGACGCATATGGTGCGCAACTCCTGCGACCATGGGCTGGAAACGCCTGCGGAGCGCGTGGCTGCGGGCAAGCGTGAGGTGGGGACGGTGACGCTTTCGGCGTATCATGAAGGCGGGCACATCATCATTGAAATTAAAGACGACGGGCGCGGCATCAATGTCGAGCGGGTGAAGCAGAAGGCGATTGAAAACGGTATGGCCACGCAAGCGCAGCTTGATGTGATGAGCACGAAGCAAATCGCGCAGTTTATTTTCGGCGCGGGCTTTTCAACGGCGGAAAAGGTGACCAGCGTTTCGGGCCGTGGCGTGGGCATGGATGTGGTGCGCACCAATATTGAAAAAATCGGCGGCACGATCGAGCTGGACTCGGTTTGGGGCCGCGGGTCCATGGTTGCGATCAAGATTCCGCTGACGCTTGCGATTGTGTCGGTGCTGCTGGTGGAAGTGCATGGGCAGAAATTTGCAATTCCGCAGATCAACGTGCTGGAGCTGGTGCGCGTAGGCCCCGGCGCAGATTTGAGCATTGAAACCATTAACGGCGCGCCCGTGATGCGCCTGCGCGATAAGCTTTTGCCGCTATGCATACTGGAAGAAACATTGGGCTTCGCGCCGGATGCAAACGCAGCGCAGGAAAAATATGTGGCTGTGTGCAAGGTGGGTGGTTACGATTTCGGGGTGGTGGTGGACCGGGTGTTCGACACGGAAGAAATCGTGGTGAAGCCGGTTGCCGGCATTTTGAAAAATATTTCTGTGTATTCGGGCAATACCATCCTTGGCGATGGCAGCGTGATCATGATTCTGGACCCGAACGGCATTGCCAAGGCGATTGGCAATACCGAGGTTAGCAGCCATGTGGGGATGCAGGAAATCGTGCGGCGCGACGTGGAGGTGCCGGTGGGCTTCCTTTTGTTCAGCACTGGCAAGGGCGCGCCCAAATCGGTGCCGCTGGAGCTAATTTCGCGGCTTGAGGAAATTGACGTGACCAGCATTGAAATTGCAGGCGACCACCCGGTGGTGCAGTATCGCGGCGAGCTGATGCGGCTTATTATGCTCGATAACGACATGAAGCTGCCCAACTCAGGGGTGGTGGAAGTGATTGTGTTCAGCTACGACAAAAAAGTGATCGGGCTGGTGGTGCAGGAAATCATTGATATTATTTACGCCGATTTCGCGATCAAGATTTCGTCGAAAGAAGCCAAAGACCAGGGTTACCTGGGCAGTATGATTATTGGCGGGCGCAGCACGGATGTGGTGGATGTGGGCTTTTTGCTGGCGGACCTTGTGGAGAGTGTTGTTTCGGGTGTGGACAGCCTCAGCAAAAACCGGGCGGCGGAATGCGCTTTGCTGCTTGTGGAAGACAGCCCGTTTTTCAGGAACCTGACCGTGCCGTTCCTTGCGTCGGTGGGGTATAAGGTGACGGCGGCGGAAAGCGCGGAAGACGCGCTGGAAATGATTGCAGGCGGCAAGCAGTTCGACATGATCGTGACCGATATTGAGATGCCGGGCATGAGCGGGTTTGAGTTTGCGGCCACATGCCGCAACGCGCAGCAGACGAGGCATATTCCCATTGTTGCGTATACCGCTTCGATGAGCGAAGACGTGAAGCAACGCAGCATTGCGGCGGGCATGAACGACTGCATTATGAAAACGGACCGCGCGGGGCTTTTGGACACGGTGTCGCACTGGCTGGCGCATGATACGGTGGTGAGGCATTAGCATGGTATATTCCGCGACATCGAGAGTGAACCACCTTGCCGATACCGCCGACGGGCCGATTTATGTGACCATGGTGGTTGACGGGCAGATGTTCGGCGTTGAGGTGAAGCATGTGCGCGACGTGCTGCGCGAGCAGGCGATTACGCCCGTTCCGCTGGCGCCGCCGGAAGTTGCGGGTTCGCTGAACCTGCGCGGGCGCATTGTGACGGTGATTGATTTACGCAAGCGGCTGGGCTTGCCGCCGAAGCCTGCTGGCATGAAAGCAAGTTTTGTGGTGGTGGAGCTGAAGCACGAGCTGTATAGCCTGATGGTGGACAGTGTGGGCGAAGTGCTTACTTCGTCGCTGGCCAATTTTGAAAAAGTTCCCGCCAACCTCGCCGATCACTGGAAAAGCATCGCGACCGGTATTTATAAACTGGAAGACGAACTGCTGGTTCTGGTGGATGTGCAAAGCATGCTGAAAATATAATCATGGTTTCCTGCCTTGTGGTTGACGACTCGAAAGTGGTGCGCAAGCAGGAGCGGCGCATTATGGAAGACCTGGGCTTTAGCGTGATGGAAGCCGAAGACGGGCTGGCTGCATTCCTGCTGTGCGAGAACGAGCGTTTTGACCTGATTTTGCTGGACTGGCACATGCCCAACATGGACGGGCTGGAATTTTTGAAGGCGCTGCGCGCCGCACCCGGCGGCGATAAGCCGAAGGTGATTTTCTGCACCACGGAAAGCGATGTGGGCCATATTACCGACGCTCTCAGCTTTGGCGCAAACGAGTATGTGATGAAGCCGTTCGATGCGGATATTATCCGCGGCAAACTCCAGCAAATACACATGCTATGAGCAAACCCATCAATGTGCTGCTGGTGGATGATTCGGCCGTGATTCGCGGGCTGATGTCGCAGGCGCTTGAGGCATACCCGGAGATGAACATCGTGGGGCGGGCGTCGAATGGGGAGATTGCCATCAGCATGGCGCAGGGGCTGCAGCCGGATATCATTGTGCTGGATATCGAAATGCCCGTAATGGACGGGATTACGGCGCTGCCGGAGCTGATTCGCTGCGCACCAAAGAGCAAGGTTATCATGGCCTCGACGCTTACGCAGAGGAATGCTGCGGTGAGCATGCAGGCATTGGCGCTTGGGGCGTCGGACTACCTGACCAAGCCGAGCACCAAGACGGGTGGCGAGGTGGATATTTTTTACCGCGAGCTGGCGGGCAAGATACGGGCGCTTAGTGGCATTACCGCGCCCATGCCTGAATTACCCGTGAAGGCACAGCCGCTTTCGCACTATGTGCCGCCGCTGAACAGGCCCAGCCCGCCGCGTGTTTCGCCCATGGCGATTGGTGGAAGGCTGAACCCGATGGGCCTGCATGCGCTGGCGATTGCATCGTCTACCGGCGGGCCGCAGGCGCTGATGCAGTTTTTCGGGCAGGTGAAGGGCAATCTTGCAGGTATCCCTATTTTCATTACGCAGCATATGCCGCCGACATTTACGACGCTTCTGGCCGAGCAGCTTGCCAAGGTCAGCGGGCATGTGGCACAGGAAGCAAAGAATGGCGATGAGGTGAAGCCGGGCACGATTTACATTGCACCGGGGGACTACCACATGACCGCCGAGCGCAAAGATAGCCGCGTTGTGCTGCAGATCAACCAAGGGCCGCAGGAGAATTTCTGCCGCCCTGCCGCCGACCCGATGCTGCGCTCGCTTGCTACGGTATATGGCAGCCACCTGGTGGTGACGGTGCTGACCGGCATGGGGCAAGACGGCATGGAAGGCGCGAAGGAAGTGGTGAGCAAGGGCGGAAGCGTGATCGCGCAGGACGAGGCCAGTTGCGTGGTGTATGGCATGCCCAAGGCAGTGGCCGAACAGGGACTGTGCAAGGCGGTGATGCCGCTTAATGATATTGCGCCGTTTTTGATGCAGCAGATCGAAGGGCGGTTCTGATGCAGCATGATGATTATGTATATCTTGCGGCTTTGCTGAAAAAACGCTCCGGGCTGGCGCTTAGTGAAGACAAATCCTATTTGATTGAAAGCCGCCTGATGCCGGTGGCGCGGGCGCTTAAGCTAGATGACATCGGGCAGCTTTGCGCGCATGTGAAGGCCAAGGGCGACGAGGCGCTGCTGACCGAAATCACGGAAGCGATGACGACAAATGAATCTTCGTTTTTCCGCGATATTAAGCCCTATGAGCAGTTGCGTAATGTGGTGCTGCCGATGCTAATGGTGCCGCTGGCTGCTAAAAAACATATGCGCATCTGGAGCGCGGCCTGTGCTTCGGGGCAGGAACCCTACACGATTGCCATGTGCCTGCGGGAAGATTCATACAAAATGCAGGGCTGGAGTTTTGACATTGTGGCAACCGACCTTGCGCGCAAGGTGGTGGATAAGGCAATTACGGGCATTTACTCGCAGTTTGAGGCCCAACGCGGCTTGCCGATCCAACTGCTGGTCAAGTATTTCATGTCGCTGCCCGATACGTCGTGGCAGCTCAAGGACGTGATCCGCGACATGGTGCAGTTCAAACTGCAGAACCTGCTGGAAGATTACAGCGCGCTGGGCAAGTTCGACACCATCTTTTGCCGCAACGTATTGATTTATTTTGATGATTCTACTAAAGCACAGGTAACGGGGCGCATGAGCCAGAGCTTAGCCCCGCACGGTATTTTGATCCTTGGGTCCACCGAGACGCTGATAGACCCAGAGGGCAAATTCGTGGCTTTGCCTGATTTGCGAGGGGCTTACCGCCTTAAGGGCTGATTTTCGTCCTTTTTTAGCCTTAAAACTGTTTGTCAATTGGCGCAAAAGCGGCTATTTGAACGGCTGTTTTTAATGATGATTACAAGGAAATAAGCCATGAAGATCACCCCTAAGGTCAAAAAAATCCTGCAAGGCTATGAAAGCGATTGCCCCGGCACGAAGGCAAACCTCGCGCGCATCCTGATGCAGGGCCGTCTTGGCGGCACCGGCAAGCTGGTGATCCTGCCGGTTGACCAGGGCTTTGAACACGGTCCGGCGCGCAGCTTTGCGAAGAACCCGGACGCGTATGACCCCCATTACCATTACCAGCTCGCCATTGACGCGGGCCTTTCGGCATACGCTGCACCGCTGGGCATGCTGGAAGCGGGCGCAGACACGTTTGCGGGCCAGATTCCCACCATTTTGAAGGTGAACAGCTCCAACTCGCTGGCACCGAAAGATTCGACGCCCGACCAAGCGGTTACCGGCACGGTGAACGACGCGCTGCGCCTTGGCTGCTCAGCCATCGGCTTTACCATTTACCCCGGCAGCCACGGCACTTTTGACATGATGGAAGAAATCCGCGAACTTTCCGAAGAAGCGAAATCGGTAGGTATTGCGGTCGTTATGTGGTCGTACCCGCGTGGGGCCGACATCAGCAAGGACGGCGAAACGGGCATGGATGTGTGCGCATATGCCGCGCACATGGCCGCTTTGCTGGGCGCGCACATCATCAAGGTGAAGCCGCCGACCAAGTTCCTTGAGCAGGCAGAAGCCAAGAAAGTGTATGAGTCCGAAAAGATCGCCATTGGCACCATGGCGGAGCGTATCGCGCATGTGAAGCAAGCGTGCTTCGCGGGCCGCCGCATCGTTGTATTTTCGGGCGGCAACGCCAAGGGCGAAGCGGATTTGCTGGACGAAGCACGCGGCATCCGCGATGGCGGCGGCAACGGCTCCATCATCGGCCGCAACACCTTCCAGCGCCCGCGCGAGGAAGCGCTTGCGCTGCTGGATAACATCATCCGCGTCTACAAGGGCGAAATTTAGGCCTGATGGACGAGCATAGCTGCAGGCTTTACCTCATCAGCCCCCCTGCTATCGAACTTGCGCCGTTTGTCGAGCAGGTGAAGCAGGCGTTTGGCGGCGGGGATGTGGGTAGTTTCCAGCTTCGGCTGAAGGGGGCAACCAACGACCAGATTTTGCGGGCGGCGGAGGCTATCATTCCCATTTGCCACCAGCATGGGGCGGCGTTTATCATGAATGACAGCCCTGAGCTGGCGCTGAAAAGCGGCGCGGACGGGGTGCATATTGGCCAAGATGACGGCGCGGTTTCCAAGGTGCGCAAGCAAATGGGCGACCGGGTGGTGGGGGTTTCGTGCCATGATTCGCGCCACCTTGCCATGGAAGCGGGCGAAGACGGGGCGGATTATGTGGCCTTTGGGGCGTTTTACCCGACGACCAGCAAAAGCGCGGAAGCACTGGCCCGCTGGGGGGTTCCGCAACCGGATATTTTAGAATGGTGGCAGGCGTATTTGCTGCTGCCGTGCGTGGCCATTGGCGGCATCAACATTCAGAACTGCGAAGCGCTGGTGCGGGCGGGCGCGGATTTTATTGCAGTGATTACAGCGGTTTGGAGCAACCCTAAAGGGCCGGGCGCGGCGGTGGCCGATTTTAATGCGGCCATTGCGAGGGCGAAATGAGCGCCGGCGGCAGTAATAGCTTGCCCGCCATGGGTGCGCACCACGCGCTTAGAAACGCGATTATGGGGGTGCTTAAAGACCCGGCTCGCCTCGATATTTATAAAAAACTGCTGCGCGAGCCTTCCACGGTGCCCGTGCTGGACTACACAGGCTCTGGGCGGCAAACGCCCTTGTATTCCGCGGTTTACGAGCTGGTGACACGCAGCCAGGTTACGCCCAAAAACGCGGCTGACGTTGCCAAACGGTTGTATAGCGTGTTGCTGGAAATGGAAAAAACCGTGGGGCTGGAGGGGCTGGACCAAGCAGCCAATGCCATATGTTATTCGCACCCCCTTAAAGACGGTAAGCGCTACCACACCGAAACCCTGCGCGACCTGTTGGAAGATGAGCCGAAAACGGCTTCTCATTTTGCTGGCGTCATCCAGCGTTTCCATCTATTGTCCCGCCGGGATGTGGTTAGGGAGAATATTCCTTTCATTGACCGGATGGATGGCGAAGACTCGCACCCGTTCAGGCCTTTTAGTTAACGCAAGCAAGAGTATTGTTATGAAAATTGACGGCGGCGCAGTGCGCATGGGGATGGTAATCGAGTGGCAGGATAAGCTGTGGCTCGTGGTGAAACATGAAATCCGCACGCCGGGCAATTTGCGCTCGTTCAACCAGGTTGAACTCAAAGACCTCAAGACCGGCAACAAAAACAACCCGCGCTTTGCATCCGACGAAAAAATCGAACGCGCGACGCTTGATTCGCGCCGCTGCAATTTCCTGTTCGCTGACGGCGAAGAGCTGACCTTCATGGACAACGAGTCCTACGAACAGTTCGGCCTGCCTGCGAGCCTTGTGGGCGACGCGCTGCCGTTCCTGCAGGACGGCATGACCGTTGACATCGAAACCTATGAAGGCAAGCCGATTTCCATCGCGCTGCCGACCCGCGTGACCATGAAAATCGTGGAAGCCGACCCGGTTGTAAAAGGCCAGACGGCCAGCTCCTCCTACAAGCCCGCTATTCTGGAAAATGGCGTGCGTATCATGGTTCCGCCGTTTATTCCTGCTGGCGAAACCATCGTGGTGGACACCTCCACGCTTGAATATATCGAACGCGCGAAAGCCTCGTAATCATGGCCACTGCCCTTATCAACGTCATGAGCGCTGCCGTTATTAAAGCCGGCAAGGGTTTGCTGCGCGATTTTAGCGAAGTCGGTAATTTGCAGATTTCACGTAAAGGCTCAGCGGATTTCGTGACGTCAGCCGATTTGCGCACCGAAAAATTCCTGCAAAAGGAACTAACCGCCGTGCGCCCGAATTTCGGCTTTTTGCTGGAAGAAGGCGGCGAAGTAAAGGGCAAGGACGTGAATACCCGCTGGATCATTGACCCGATTGATGGCACCAGCAATTTCATCCACGCCGTGCCGTATTTTTGCATTTCGGTGGGGCTGGAACAGACGAATGCCAAGGGCGAAAGCGAAATCATCGCGGGCGTGATTTACGACCCGCTTCATAATGAGCTGTTTGCGGCGGAAAAAGGCCAGGGCGCATTTTTGAACGACCGCAAGATCAAGGTTTCGGCGCGTAACACCATCGAAGACTCAATGCTGGTCACGGGCAAGGCCGCACGCAACACAGGCCACGATCAAGAGATGTTCAACCTCGCCGGCACGCTTTCCAAGAGCGGTGCGATTGTGCGCTATTTCGGCGCAACCGCGCTGGACCTTGCGTATCTGGCGGCGGGCCGCCTCGATGCGTGCTGGTATTACACGGTGAAGCCGTGGGATATTGCTGCCGGGATGCTGCTGATCCGCGAAGCGGGCGGCACGGTACAGGCCATGGACGGTACGGAAGCCACCGCCTATTCCAAGAACCTGATCTGCACCAACAGGCAGCTGCAGCCGCCAGTGCTTAAGATGCTGGCAAGCGCCGCCTAGTCCGCCTTCTTGCATTTGCGCATTGCGGAATGCACTTTTAGGTTGCTTGAACTAGCTTTTTTGTCTTAATCACTCTATAGATTATTTCCCTTAAGCATTTTTTCAGGATGGCTATGGCTAATTCACCCGCATATACCCCCTCCAAAACGTCGCGCCGCACCACGCTGGCCGCCCTCCTCATGATGACGGCGATGTATTTGCCGATGCCATTCGCAAGCCAGGCAATGGCCGATGGCAGTTCGCTGAACCCCTACGCACTCGATGATAACGACGCGCTCGACGCCGCAGCAGGCAAGCCGACCACGCTCGGCCAGCCCAATACGCTCAGCCAGCCCGCCGCCTTGAACCAGCCCGTACTGCCGCAGCCTACCAGCGCCCACACTGTGGTTAAGCCGCAGCTTCAGGAAATGTCGCAGCTTTCGCCTTCGGCTGGTGGCTACCCCACGGCTGACCGCCAGATTGATTCCTACCTGAACGATGGCCGCGCCACCACGCTTGAAGAAAACCGCAACACGCAGCCCGCGCAGGTTCGCCCGCCCGCCGCTGCAAACGGCCAGGCCCCGGTATGGCGCATGGAACAGGCGGTAGCGCCCGCTGCTGCGCCGCAGGGCAACACCGTTTACGCGCCAGCACCTGCAAGCCAGATGCCTGTGAACCAGATGCCTGCTAATTCGATGCCTGCTAATTCGATGCCTGCTAATCCAATGCCTGCTCCGGCCGCGCAAGCGCCGATGGGTCAGCCCAACCAGATGACCGAGCAAGTGGTGTATCCGCCTGAACAGCAGACCGCGCCGCAGCCCATGCAGCCGCAGCAGCCGATTTATGGCAGCGCACCTGCGCAAGATACCTCCGCATCGCAGGGCTACAGCAATGCAGCACCCGCACCTGCCACACCAGCTGGCGCACCGCGCTTAGTGTGGGTTGAAGGCCCGAAGGGCGTGCCCGCGACCAGCGAAGCCGCGAAAAAACCCACTGCCGCAACCAGCAAAACGGCAGCGCCCGCCAAGAAAGCAACCAAGGCTGAAAAAGCCGCCGCGAAAGCTGAAAAGAAAGCCGCCGCAGCACCCGCAAAGAAACACACCGATGAGTCTGGCGAAGACCAGTCGGCTTTTGCGAAGAAGGCCAAGGCGAAAGCCACCAAGGATGCAACCAAGGCCGCGAAAGCCAGCGCCAAAGAAGCCGCCAAGGAAAAGGCCGCTGCTGCTAAAGCGGATAAAAAAGCTGCTGAAACCGCAAAAACTGATGCTGCCGCTGATGCGCATCATGGTGGCCCGAAAGGCCATGGCAAAGGCCCGAAGCCTGACGCTGTAAAAACCCCGGCTGCTCCGGCTGCCGCGCCTGCGCCGAAGGGCGCGCCCGCTGCGAAGGCTGCTCCTGCGGCTCCGCCTGTTCCGGTTGCTGCACCGCCTGCGCCTCCGGCACCTGCTGCGGCGCCTCCGGCTCCGCCTGCACCTGCAAAACCCCCGGCGCCTCCTGCGCCGCCGGCCGCTGCCGCACCTCCGCCGCCACCTCCTCCGGCTGCGCCGCCTGCCCCGCCCGCACCTGCGGGTGCTGCTGGTGCGGTAAAGACGCCTTCGGCTGATCCTGACGCGGCTGCAAAACCTGCGGTACCGCCTGCACCTCCGGCTGCTGCTGTTCCTCCGCCGCCGCCACCTGTTGTTGCGCCTCCTCCGCCGCCACCACCGGCTGCTGCCACTCCGCCGCCTCCCCCTCCTCCGGCTGCTGCTGCGCCTCCGCCGCCACCTCCCCCGGCTGCGCCACCAGCGCCGCCTGCCCCGCCCGCACCTGCGGGTGCTGCCGGTGCGGTAAAGACGCCCGCTCCTTCGGCTGACCCTGATGCTGCACCGAAGCCACCGGCTCCGCCTGCACCTCCATCACCTGCTGCGGCTCCTCCTCCGCCGCCTCCGCCAGCGCCCGGCGCTGATCCGGATGCTGCGCCGAAGCCCCCGGCCCCGCCTGCTCCTCCGGCTCCTGCTGCTGCACCGCCAGCGCCTCCGGCACCCCCCGCTCCGGGCGCTGATCCGGATGCGAAGGCTGCGCCTGAAGCCGCTGCTGTGAAGGCAACGGACGCTGCGGTTGCCGCACCTGCGAAAATTGCGGCTGACGGCAAGACGCCGCCAACCCTTCGCGTGGTGTTCAAAAGCACTGAAACCACCATTCCGCTGACGGTGAATGACGAGCTGAACAAGCTCGCCAAGCAGCTCATCCAGAATGACAACCAGCGCGTGACGCTGATCGCCTATGCTACGGCTGCGGGCGACCAGGTAAGCACGGCGCGCCGCATCTCGCTTTCGCGGGCATTGTCGGTGCGTGCGTTCCTGATTGACGCTGGCGTGAACAACCTGCGCATCAACGTGCAGGCCGAAGGGGACAAGAACCCCGGCGGCGAGCCCGACCGCGTGGATTTGTACGTGCAGACTGCTGACGGCGCGAAATAAGCGTTTAGGGGTTCGACATGGCTGGCCACTCACAATTTAAAAACATCATGGTGCGCAAAGGGCGCCAGGATGCCAAGCGCGCCAAGGTTTTTACCAAGGTCACACGCGAAATCATCTCGGCGGCGAAGGGCGGCATGCCCGACCCCAACGCCAACCCACGCCTTCGCGCTGCCATTCAGTGGGCGCGTGAAGAAAACATGCCGCGCGACCGCATTGACGCGGCCATTAAGCGTGGCTCGGGCGAAACGGGTGGTGAGACATTTGAATCCATCCGCTATGAAGGGTATGGCCCGGCGGGTGTTGCGGTGATCGTGCAGACGCTGACCGATAATAAAAACCGCACGGCACCGGAAATGCGCTCGGCATTTTCCAAGGCCAACGGGGCATTGGGCGAAACCGGCTCGGTGAGCTTTATGTTCGATTTTGTGGGGCTGCTGCGCTACAAGCTTTCGGTTGCCACGGAAGAGAAAATGTTTGAAGTGGCGCTGGATGCCGGGGCTTCAAACTGCGAGGCTGACGAGTCTTCCCATCTTATCACCTGTGAGCAGGAAGATTTTGGCCGGTTGCGCGATGCTTTGGAAAAGGCGTTTGGCGTGGCGGAAAGCGCCAAGTTTGTCTGGCAGCCGAAAAATACGGTGCCGGTGAATGAGGAAAACGCGAAGATACTGCTAAAGCTCATTGATATGCTTGAAGACAATGACGACGTGCAGGAAGTGTTTTCGAACTTCGAGATTCCTGAATCGGTGCTTGCCGCGCTAGACGCAGCATGACGGTGATCCTGGGAGTGGATCCTGGGTTACAGCGCACCGGATGGGGAATCATTCGCTACCATAGCAACCAGCTCTCCTATATTGCCTGCGGTATTATTTCGTCGGACGCGAAAGCGCCGCTGGCGTTTCGCATTCAGCAATTGCATGACGGGCTGCAAAGCGCGATTGCGATTTATAAGCCGGAAGAAGCTGCCGTGGAGGAAACCTTCGTGAATGTGAATCCGGCTTCGACATTGAAGCTTGGGCAGGCGCGCGGCGGGATTTTATTAACGCTTTCCTTGGCCCATTTACCGGTGTACGAATATAGCGCAACGCTGGTGAAGAAAAGCGTGGTGGGCAGTGGGCATGCGGCCAAAGACCAGGTGGGGATGATGATCAAAACACTCCTTCCCGCCAGCAAGGCCACAGGCGCGGATGCCGCAGACGCTTTGGCGGTTGCTATTTGCCACGCGCACATGCGCACGATGCACAAACTCACATCCGGGGGGAAAGCATGATCGGGAAATTACGCGGACTGGTGGATGAAACCGACGATGGCGGCGTGATCCTTGATGTGAATGGCGTGGGCTACCATGTGTTTTGCTCCAGCCGCACCATTGCGGCGCTGCCAGCGCAGGGCGAAGCTGCCCAGCTGATTATCGAGACGCATGTGAGGGAAGACCAGTTTCACCTGTATGGGTTCCCCGACACGGTGGAGCGCGAGTGGTTTCGCTTGCTGGCCACGGTGCAGCGCGTGGGCAACCGCATGGCGCTGACCATTTTGGGCGCGTATACGCCGGAGCAATTGGCGCATGCGATTTTAGCGAAGGACACGACCGCGTTCAGCCGCATCAGCGGTGTGGGGGCGAAGCTTGCGGAGCGCATTGTGACGGAGCTTAAGGACAAGGTGACGAAGCTGCCGACATCCAGCTTCCAGATTTCGCCCGGAGCGGTTACGGCGACTGCCGAAACCAAGGGAAAGAAGAAAGTGGCAACGCCCGCCGATACCACCACCGATG
>JAYULW010000072.1:0-39073 GCA_043763155.1 Alphaproteobacteria bacterium
CTTTCCATGGCCAGCACGCCTTTCCTGATGATGCTCAGCAGCAATTACATTATGCCCCGCTTCATGAGCCTCATCCCCGACCGCCCCGCCGACCAGATCACGGAACTAAACCCCGTCATCATCGCAGGGTACGGTCGCTTCGGCCAGATCATCGGCCGCTTCATGCACGCCCAGGGCATCCGCTCCACCATTCTGGAAAAAGACCCCGACCAGATCGAGCTGCTCCGCAAATTCGGCAATCGCGGCTATTTCGGCGATGCCTCCCGCCTTGAGCTGCTGGCAAGCGCGGGCGCCTCGCAAGCCCGCCTGCTGGTGGTGGCCATTGATGACGCCGACAAGGCGCTTGAAATCGTGCGCCTTTCCCGCGAGCATTTCCCCAACCTGAAAATCTTCGCCCGCGCCCGCAACCGCCGCCACGCGTATGAATTACACAAAGCAGGCGCGCATCTTTTCATCCGCGAAACGTTTGATTCATCGCTGCGCATGGCGCAGGAAGTCATGGTCCAGCTCGGCTACAACCGCGCCGACATGGCAACCAAAGCCCAGAAATTCATGAAGCACGACGAAGCAACCTTGAAGAAATCCTTCGAGTTTTTCGAGCAGGAACCCGAACTCATCAGCTTCGCAAGGCAAGCAAGCCAGGAGCTGGAGCGCATCCTGCAAAACGATATCAACGCCGAAGAAAACCTGCCCAGGCAGGTAAGTGCCTAAACCACTCGTTCAATGAGGGTATAGAGGCCAAAGCCGATAAAACAAAACGCCGCCGCTTTGCGCACAAGGCTCATTTTAATGCGCTCTAAAATCGCCCGGCCAAAAAACACCGCAGGCACATTCACAAGCATAATGCCCAGCGTCGTGCCAAGAATTACCATGGTAATCGCCCCCGGATATTCCCCCGCCAGCGTCATCGTCGCCAGCTGCGTCTTGTCGCCCATTTCCGCAATGAAGAACGTAAGCAGCGTGGTGGTAAATGCGCCTTGATGCTCGGTAAATGTCTGCTCGTCGCTATCGGGAACCAGAACCCAGAACCCGATGCCTATAAACAGTGCCGCAACCAGCAGCCCCAACATGCGCGGCTCCACCATGCCCATCAGCCATTGCCCCGCAAATGCGGCCAGCCCATGGTTAAACAGCGTCGCAAACAGCATACCCATAATGATCGGCCCTGCCTTGCGGTAGCGTGCCGCAAGTAACATGGTCAGGATCTGGGTTTTATCGCCCATTTCCGCCAAAGCCACCAGTAATGCCGAATGCAGCAGCGCGTCCATCGCGGTCCTTTACACTATCTTTAACAATTTACGTTATATTATGTGCCAATATACTCAAAATTAAGCATTATTACAGGAACCGAAATGAAAGAATCCAGGATAAACGCGCTATTTTCCATGCTGTATAACATCGGCATTTGCGTACTTGTATTCATCGGCGGCGCCATGGTCATGCGCTATGATTTACCCCCATCGCGCTCCCTCATCAACTCTTTTATCGCTGCCGAAGCCTACGTGAAGGCATGGGACGAAGCCGAAACCGACAAAAAATTCGGCAAAGCCGTGCGCGACGACCTCGCCGCCAAAAGCGAATCCATCATCCAGAATCCCGCAATGAAATGGAACAAGGATAAGGCCTTCAACGGCTACACCCTGATCTCCACCGGCTACCTGTCCTCGCCCTACCTTGTGGATATGAATGGCAAAATCATTTACCGCTGGCACGTACCCATCGAAAAAGTCTGGGGCGCATCGGGCTGCACCAACATGTTTAAGATCGCCGTCTATTTCGTAGACCGCGCCCATGTTTTCCCTAACGGCGACCTGCTCGCCCAATATGCCGACTGGGGCGCGCCCTATGGCTGCGGCATGATCAAAGTAGACAAAGACTCCAATATTTTATGGGTCTATGAAGCCTTTGTGCATCACGATTCCGTGCTCGACAAAAAAGGCAACATCTTCACCATCGTGCAGAAAACCATCACCGACCCCCAGCCCGGCTATGAAACCCTGCCATACCCCATGACCGCCGACTACCTCGTCAAAGTTTCGCCCGAAGGCAAAGAGCAAGAGCGCATCTCGCTGCTTGATGCTTTCAAAGGCACGCCTTACGAGCTGATGATGCACCGTGGCAAAGGCGACGGCGACGACGATTACGACTTCTTCCACACCAATTCCATTGATGTGCTGAGCGCCGAAGACGCCCCCAAATTTCCGATGTTCAAAGCGGGTCAGGTCCTGATCTCCATCCGCGCCATGGGCATTCTGGCAGTGGTGGATTTTGATACCAAAAAAGTCGTCTGGGCCTATCACGGTTTCTGGAGCTACCAGCATTCCGCCAGCTTCCTGCCCAACGGCCATATCATGGTCCTCGATAACCAGGGTCAGGTCGAAGACAAAAAGAAACATTCCCGCGCCGTCGAGTTCAACCCCACCACGCTCGGTGTCGAGTGGTCCTTCATCGGCAGCGAAGAAACGCCCTTCAACACCGAAAAAGTAGGCCGCCTGCAACGCCTGCCAAACGGCAACACGCTCATTGCCGAATCGCAGCACGCTCGCATTCTGGAAATTACCAAAGAAGGAAAACTGGTGTGGAATTATAAACTCACCAAAAAACTTTCCGATAACGAATACGGCGAAGCAATCTTCACCGCAACCCGCTACACCAGCGAGCAGCTGCCATTCTTAAAAGACGCTAAAAAAGAAAATCAGTAACCGAAACGCCCGGCAACGGGTGCGCAAATGTCGCGGATCAACTGCAAATCCGCAGCGCTGAACCCTGCGTCATAATAATCCGGTTTCTGAATTTTAGGCACATACGCCGCAATCAGCGCCTCATCCACCGCAAGATCGCAATGCGTAAATAGCAACCGCAAACTCGCCTCCGGCTGCGCGCATAACTGCTCATACGGCAGCACCAGCGCCGCATCGTTCAAGTCCTTATCGTCAGCCAGCGTATCGGCCACAAACCCGTAAATCATCGCCCAGTACAGCGCCCAGCCGCGCAGCTCGTCGCCCGCCGCCCACGCCGCCTGCACCGCGCCCATAGCGGCGTTGTCCCCGGTGTTAATCGGCACGCGCCCCAACCCGAACTCGTAATGCCCCGCCAGCGACATATGCGAAACCACGGCCGCATCTTTCCTGCCCGCATCACAAAACCGCTCATGCTGGCGCATCAGCGATGCAATATGCGTCACCGGATCACGAATGGGCACCACAAACCGCGCGTCGGTAAACGTACCCCGCAAATACCCCATGCGCGTCACATTATAATTCCCCTTCGACACATAGCGCTTACGCTTCGCCGCCAGCAATAATTTCTGGATATGCTTACGGTAAAACCCCGCAAACTCGGTATTGCCCGCATCGCGCCCCAGCACCTGCGAAACCTCCGCCTTGTGGCTTCCGGGAAAAAACGCCGTCCACAGCATTTCTTCCATCGCCTCCGGGCTTGCCGCATTCACCAGCATCCGGTCGCCATGCGCCCGCTCGCGCAAACTCGAATCTTTAAACGGCGACATCTTCAAAACAAAATGCCACCAGAACGGCGTGAAGATAAACGGAAAATCCTGATATTTATGACTCGCCGCATCCTTGTGCGCTGCCAGAATCTCCAGCAGCAACGTACTGCCCGAACGTGCGAGGCCGCACACATAAATCGGCTCTTTAACGAAAACATCCACAAGGTCCGGCGCCAGCACGCCCGATTCCAGCTTACCCAGCTTGATCCAGAAACGCGGCCGCTTATGGATGGAGCGCGCCACCATCGTAAAGAAGGCCGGCACATGCATCGAAGGATCGCTCATGCGATTTTGAAAATAACTTTAATCGCCAGCGACACCACAATGGCCGCAAGCAAAAACCAGAACTCAAAGCACCCCGTCCACTCCGCGCCCATGGTGGGGAAGGTGGTGTTGGCATAAATATCTTCCAGCCCCACCATCAGCAAAATCACCGGCGCCATGGAAGCTACGAACGGCACAACCGAGGCTGCAATCAGCTTCAGCGAAAACCCAAGGTCCTGCTTGATCAGCACGCTCAAGCCCTCGAAGTCGCCGTCATAACCCTTCATCTTTTTCTTATGTTCCTTGTGGGCGGCCTTCAGCTCGCGCAGCTTATCCTGCGGCGCGATCTTCGCATAAATGCCCATGCTGACCATCGCCGTAAGCGTGCCCCACAGCAGCGCGCGCACCGAAGGCGGCAGCGCCGCCAGCAACCCGTCAAGATAAACAAGGGCTTCCATTATTATTTAGGAGCGTCGGTGGGTTCCGTGGTGGAAGCAGCGCCATTCTTACGCGCTTTCATTTTTTTGTAATACAGGCGAATGGGCCACAGCAGAATCATGAACAGCGCCGCAAAAATACTGCCGATCAGGCCAAACAGCGACCCGATCATGGTAAGGCCGGGACCGGGGCCAACATAGGCAAGCGCCGGGCTTGCAACAAGCGAAGCAGTAAAAAGCGCGATTCCGAAAATACGTGTGCGGGTCATAGGCAATCCTGTACAATGAAAAACAATTGCGCGCAGTGTATCACAAGCCGCAACGTATTCAATCACATAATAATTCTAGGCCGCCAGCGGTTGCGTCATGCTCGCAAAAACCAGCGCATCCCCCGGCTGCGGCTGGCCCAGCAATGCTGCAGCGCTGCTGCGCACCCCCAGCGCCCGCGTGAAATAGGCCGCAGGCCCACGCGCAAACAACACATGCACCCCCACCATCACCCCATGCTCGCCATAGCGCAACTCCCCGTCGTGATTATCCGCAAAAGGCAATGTCAGCACCAGATCGCCGTTGCCATGCACATAAGCGGGCGTAATCGCCGCCGGTAATTTCGCAACCTCGTTCAGCTGCGTTTGCGTAAAATTCGCTGTCTCCCAGCGAATGTCGCCACCCACAAAATAATAGCACCGCACATCGCTCGCCATCACCCGGCAGCCATTGGCAAGTGTCGCCTCAAACAATTCCGTATCGTCTTCCAGCAAATAATTTTTCCCCGGCAACAGTACCAGAATGCGCGAAGCAGGGCAGGGCGCACACGCAGCCAGCCGCAATGCCGCAAACCCCGCCTCAATCCATTCATTTTTCGATGCTGCAATCCGCATCCCATCGGCGCGCACACCCCGCCGTGCCTGTTCGCGCAAAATACCGTCCATGCTCTCAGGCCGCGCAATCATCGTAGTATAACTAAATGCCTCTGCCTCTTGCGGCACATCACCAACACATACATTCAGCGAACCATCCGCCGCCAGATGGTAAATCGCGCCATACGCGTCCGCCTCATGCGCGGCAGGCTGTTCAAGGGTGTTGAACTCCAGCGGCGCATCGCCCCACTGTGCATGCAAGGCACTTGCCGCCACGCGCATACCCAGCTCGTCCATCTCCAGATCGGTGATGACAAGTATAATGGGCCGGGCCTGCAACATAAAAACCTCACAACGCAAAAAGGGCGGTGTGCTGCTGCGGAAAAAAAATAAAACGGGGGAGGGGGAACCAATAAACACACACCCACAGGATGCGCTTCTCCTCTTTAGCCGGTTATTTTACGTGCCCGCAATTTGGATAAATCAGCACATCGAATGCGCCATACCTAGCCGAGGCCGCCAAAACCGTCAAGCCGCATGATATTTGCAGTAAAATACAGCTTGTTATGACACGCGCTTAAACATCGCCATGGCCTCCAGCCGCGCTTTTTCATGCACCACAATAGGCGTGATGTACGCGACTTTATGTTTGTGCGGCTCATGAATCCGCTTCGCATCCACGCCCGCAAGCTCCGGCACAAAGCGGCGGATGTAATCCCCCATCGCATCAAACCGCTCGCTTTGCAGCGTGGGGTTAAACACGCGGAAATACGGCTGCGCGTCTGTGCCTGTGGAGGCCGCCCACTGCCACCCGCCCACATTCGACGCCAGATCATAATCCATCAGCTCTTGCGCAAAATGCGCCTCGCCCAACCGCCAGTCAATGCGCAAATGTTTGGTCAAAAAACTCGCAACCACCATCCGCGCGCGATTATGCATCCAGCCTTCTTCCAGCAATTGCCGCATCGCCGCGTCCACCAGCGGATAGCCCGTACGCCCTTCCTGCCATGCTTTCAAATGCGCCGGATCATGCGACCATTCCAGCACCCCGCGATATTTCGGGTTCCATTCCATCACCGCCGATTCCGGCACATGGAATAAATTCATCGCATAAAACTCGCGCCAGATAAGTTCGTTCAGCCACGTATCCGCGCCCGCATCCAGCGCCGCTTTCACGCATTCGCGCACCGACACCAGCCCAAAGCGTAAATAAGGCGAAAGCCTGCTCGTCCCCTCAATGGCCATGATGTCACGCGTGTTTTTATAGTTGCGCGCTTTCGTTTCCGCAAAATCCATAAGCCGCGTTTGCGCATCATCCACCGTCCATAAATCGTCGTGCTTATAACGGTATCCGACCTGCGCCAGCAACTGCTCCGGACTGTCCAGGGTCAGCACCGCAAACCCCGCAGCCTTCGCCCGCGCCCGCACATCGGCAAACTTAATGCCCTCAACCGAAGAAGGCGTCACCTGCGCCGGGCTAAGCTGCGCCCGCCACGCCTTGCCATACGGCGTAAAAACTTTATAGGCCGCAACGCCATCGCGCAGAATCTCGGTCGGCGCAAAAATCACCTGGTCCTTTACCAGCCGCAGCGAAGTGGCTTTCCCCACGCTTGCGTCGCGCATCCGCGCCCCCGGCTCATAATCCTCCGCCGCAAAAACCTTTGCCTGCAAAGCTTCCGCAAGTTTGGGAATCAACCCCTGCGCAGCTCCATGCAGCACCAGCATGCCGCTGCCTTGCGCGCGCAGCTGCGCATCCATGCGGCACAGTGTCGCCGCAATAAACGAAAGCCGCCTGTCATCCTTATTCGGAAATTGCGCCAGAATATCCGTATCAAATACAAACACCGGCTGCACCGCGCCCTCGCGTGCCGCCGCATGCAGCGCCGCATGGTCATGCAACCGCAAATCGCGCCTAAGCCATGCGAGCGAAATACTCATGCGTCAAACGCCGTAGCGACGGACTTCGCTTCCCACACATCCACCTCGCGGCCAAGGGATGCAAGCTTGCTGCGCATCCGGTCCACCGCCATCTTCCCCAGCGGCAAATGCAGCGGCGGGTTCGCGGATTTCACTGCCTCCACAATCAGCTTCGCGCCCTTATCAGGATCACCCGGCTGCTTGCCGCTATAGCCGTTGATGACATTATATGTCTCATGCGCGGTAGGCGCATACGCCGCAATTTGCTTCGCGCTGCGCACCGAAGACCCGCCCGCCCACTCGGTGCGGAACGGCCCCGGCTCCACCAGCGTCACCTTAATGCCCAACGGCGCCGCTTCCTGCGCGAGCGCTTCCGAAAAACCCTCCAGCGCAAACTTGCTCGCATTATAAAGCCCCAGCCCTTGCGTGCCCGAAATTCCTGCGATGGATGAAATCTGCACCACATGCCCCGACTTTTGCGCGCGCATAGCGGGCAGTACCAGTTGGGTCAGCGCCAGCGCCCCGAAAAAATTCACCTCCATCTGGTGGCGCGCTTCGGCGTCGCTTGCCTCTTCCACCGCACCAAAAAATCCATAACCCGCATTATTCACCAGCACATCAATCCGCCCCTGCTTGGAAAGCACCTCTGCCACCGCCGCCTCGCGCTGCGCGGCGTTCGTCACATCCATCACCACAAACGACGCGCTCCCGCCCATCGCCTGCACAAACGCTTCGCCTTGCTCGGCCTCGCGCACACTACCCACCACCACGTCGCCCGCCGCCAGCACCGCAAGCGCCAGCGACAACCCGAAACCGCTGGAAACCCCGGTAATAAGCCATATTTTTGAAGTGGTTGCCATGTGTTGCCCTATCCTCTGATTACAGTGCCAAAACAGCATCATAACCTCGTCACGCCCCCAAGGCAATGTCTGATAAGCAATGTAGTTCAGCATCTTATAAAGAGAGGAGGCAATGCCGCCCTCCCTGCGGGCGCATATTATGATTGCGCCAAACGCGGGAATGCGTTAATTAACCATCGCAGGAATTAACCGATAATTAATAAATGGGGCGCAAGCGCAAAGACCCCAGTTTCGGTGACCCCTGACCAGAATATATCAGCATAAAGCGTAGGGACACTCATGAGAATATTATTAGCACTCTCCATCATCATCGGCGTCCTTTATTGCTTCACGTTTATTGAACCCGCCCCCGGCATGCTTCAGCCCGGCGAAGTTCTGAGCGCCGCATCGGTGCCGCACGCAGCGAGCTTCGCGCCCGCCAATGTGTGGTTGCGTGTCTCCTCGTGGTTCGGCCACGACAACAGCTATGAATATAAGCTCGGCAAAGCCTACGCCAGCGGCGACGGCAAACCCAAAGACGCTACCGAAGCCGCAAAGCATTTCCGCATCGCTGCCGATAAAAAAGACGCCGACGCCGAAGTAGCGTTGGGCAATGCCTATGCCTACGGCAACGGCGTAGAGAAAAACGACGCCGAAGCAATCGCATGGTACAGCAAGGCCGCTGAGCAAAATAACGCCACCGCCCAGAAGCTGATGGGTGATGCGTACTGGAATGGCCGCGGCGTTGCGCAAAATGATGCCGAAGCCGTAAACTGGTACAAGAAAGCCGCCGCAAACGGTCAGGGCACCGCGCAGTCCGCACTTGGCGTTGCATACCTCACCGGCCGCGGCGTTGCCAAAGACGAAGCCGAAGCCATCAACTATTTCAGCAAATCCGCCGAAAACGGCAACGACTGGGGCCAGTTTAATCTGGCCGAGGCCTATGCCCACGGCACCGTCGTCGCCCAAAGCAACGGCGAAGCCGTAAGCTGGTACCGCAAATCCGCAAGTCAGGGCAACACCGCCGCCCAAGCCGCCCTCGGCCAGATTTATTACAACGGCACCGGCGTAGATAAAAACGAAGCCGAAGCGGTTGCATGGTTCAAAAAAGGCGCTGAGCAAAACAATGCGCAAGCCCAGTTCAACTTAGGTCAGGCCTACGCGCAGGGCCGCGGCATTGACCGCAACGCAACCGAAGCTGCAAACCTCTACCGCAAATCCGCCGAACAAGGCTACGCTCAGGCGCAGGCTGCATTAGGCCAGGCCTACATGGAAGGCGCAGGCGTTCCCAAGGACGACGGCGAAGCCATGAAATGGAGTTGGACGGCTGCAAACCAGAACAACGCATGGGGCCAGTATAACGTCGCCCAAGCCTATCATTACGGCGCAGGCATGCCCAAGGATAACGCACAGGCCGTAAACTGGTACCGTAAAGCCGCCGAGCAGGAAAATCCCAGCGCGCAAGTAGCTTTGGGCCTTGCCTATGCCCGCGGCGAAGGCGTTGCCAAAGACCCGATCCAGGCCGTGAACTGGTACAAAAAATCCGCGCAAGGCGGCGACGCATGGGGCCAGTATAACCTCGCGCAATCCTACACCAACGGCACAGGTGTAAACAAAGACGACGCCGAAGCCGCCAAATGGTATCGCGCATCCGCAGAAGCCGGCAACGCCGACGCACAGACCGCGCTTGGCCTCGCCTACCTCAATGGCCGTGGCGTGGAAAAGAACCCGCAGGAAGCCATGAACTGGTACAAGAAATCCGCCGAGCACGGCAACCAGTGGGGCCAGTTCAACATGGCGCAGGCCTATTTTTACGGCATGGGCAACGTGAACAAAGACATCGTGCAGGCTTACATGTGGGCCAATCTTTCCGCCACGCAGCACAACCAGCAGGCACAGCTCCTGCGCCGCTCCATCCAGAAAAACATGAAGCGCAACGAACTCACCGAAGGCGACCGCCTCTCCAAAGAGTGGCAGCCCAAAGCCTGATCGCCGCACAAACAAAAAAGGGGATGCAAACTGCATCCCTTTTTTTATGCGCATACCGCGCAAAATTATTTGATAATGCTGCGCAGCATCCACGATGCCTTTTGATGAATCTGGATACGCTCAACCATCATATCCTGCGTTTCGTCGTCGCCTGCCTTATCGGCAGCGCGCTTGGCGGCCTGAAGCGCGTCCACCACCTTGCCGTTTAAATCCAGCAGGTTCTGCACCATGCGTTCGGCCACTTCGCCTTTGTTGGTGGATTTATTCAGCGGGTTGGAAAGGCTCAGGAAAGTTTTCAGCACTTCTTCATAATGGTTCGGCAGCGCATATACGTCCAGCGCGCGAATGCGCTCAGCCAGCGTGTCAATGGCGGTGAAAAGCTCGTTATACTGCTGCTCGAACAGCGTGTGCAGCCCCACGAAATTCTTGCCCTCCACATTCCAGTGGTAGTTATGCGTGGCGAGGTACAGCGCATACGTATCTTTCAGCACGCCTTGCAGCGCTGCCGCAACCGGGTTGGTGCCAACCGCTTTGCTGGAAACAACAGATACCGTTTTCTTCTGGGGTTTAGAGGCCATATACTACTCCATAGGGGTGAGGGTGGAGCGCCATCTTAGCCCTTATGCAAGGCTCAGGCAAGCATCAGCCGGTTACGCCCGCGGTGCTTGGCCTCGTACAATGCGCCGTCCACCGCCTTATGCAGCGAATCCACGTCTTCATGTCCCTCAAGCGTGGTAAGCCCTGCGCTGAACGTCACATGAATATCATGCTGGTCCATCTTAAAACTCAGATCCGCGAATTGCAGGCGCATGGATTCAAGAATCAGGCTCGCATTCGCCATGTCGCAATCAGGCATGATAATGCCGAATTCCTCGCCGCCGCACCGCCCGATAATATCACTGCGCCGCAAGCGCTGCTGCAACATGCGCGACAAGCCTTTAATCACATGGTCGCCCGCGATATGCCCGTACGTATCGTTAATCTGCTTGAAATGGTCAATATCAATCAACGCATACGCCCCGTGCGTCTTGTAGCGGTTCACTTGCCCCAGCTCCATCGCCAGCATGTCCATGAAATGCCCATGGTTCAAAAGCCCGGTAAAGCTGTCGCGCGCCATCAGCGCTTGCAACTCGCCCGACCGGCGCGCGCGGCTGCGCACCACGGAAACCAGCTGGTCCCCCGTAATCGGCTTAATCAAATAATCGTCAATCCCAAGCCCGGTATTGATCAGCAGCGATTCCACGTCGTCGCGCCCCGACATGAAAATAATCGGCATGCTCACATATTTTTCATGCTGGCGGATGATGGTGGCCAGCTCCCGCCCATTGCAGCCCGGCATCAAAAAATCAATCAGGATTAAATCCACCGACTGCTCCGCAATCACTTCCAGCGCTTCCTTGGGGCTGGAAACCGACGTGGTGATAATCCCCCCGCGCTCCAGCGCATGGGTGTAGAATTTCATCAGCATCTCGTCGTCATCCACGATCAGCACATGGTACGAGGGCGCAACCGTGTAATGCGTCACCAGTTGCTCGATCTTGTCTATCACCTGCAGCACATCCACCGGCGCGGTAAAATACCCCTGTGCCCCAAGCCGCACTGCCCCCAGCCGCGCTTCAAACGCATCATTGCGCGAAATCACAATCAGCTGCGGCGAACTGCTCGACGTGCCCACAACCCCCTGCAATGCGGAAAGCTCCGCCACATCGCTGCCGGAAAGCTCGCTATACACAATCAAAACATCGGGCTTCTGCTTTACAATCGCCTTGGTAAAGTCAGGCAGGTCCTCGCAAATTTCCACCGCATACCCGAAATAGCGCAACTGCTCGTCAATATCCTGCGCCTCGCACCCCGGCGGGCAATAAATACACACCGCGCGCCGCTCTTCCGAAGGGCTGGTGGATGCTTGCAGCGTCGGGGCCCGCGAAGCCGCCTGCGCATCGCTCATAATCGCCTGGTGGCACGCGCGTTCAAACATTTCAAGATCATGCGAAAATGCGGGCGAACCCAGCACCGCCGCCCAAAGGCTCACATCTTTATCCATCAGCGGCTTCAGCTGCGCCAGAATGCGCTGCCCTGTCTGCGTAATGGCCGGAAACCCAAAGGTAGAACCCGACCCGCATAAATTATGAATCAGCCGGTAAAGCGCCGTGACCGGTTCCGGTTCCGCCACATCCTTTGCCAGCGCATTTTTCAACTGCACCACTTCAAGCAGCAGCGTTTTCAGATGCACGACGTAATCCGTCTGCAGCATCAGCAGGCTTTCAGGTAGCGGGGGTGTGGTCGGTTTTTTGGCCATGGGTGCTACAGGGTGGTAGTTGCACGAGGCTTACCACCAATGCGCCTTAAATTCAATGGAGACATACAATCTTAAAGTTATGCTTAATGCGCCAAGGCGAGGTGTGTCTCATTACGGCTCATTTTATCCTGAAGCGCAATGATCACCCCGTCCATGCCCTTAGCCGCCGCAAGCGCGCCCAGCTCCGAACGGTGCGTGCGCAGCAGGCTTACGCCCTCAAGTGTAATGTCAATCACCTTGCGGTTGCTGCCGTCTTCGCGCACCAGATAATCAATATTCACATTATTCCCCTGCGCCATCACCATCTGCGTATGCACGATGAATGCATCGTCAAACGCATCATCCATGCTCATCACGCGAATATCCTGCAAAGCCGCCGCCGATTTTTCATCCAGCCCGGCGAGATACGTGCTGCTTAAGTATTTTCCATACAGCGCCACATACTGCCCGCGCTGCTGTTGGTTTGCATTGTCCCAGGGCTTGCCCAAAACAAACTGCGCAATCCAGTTCAAATCCACAACCTGCATAAAGGTCTGCTCCAGCTGCGCCTTCTTGGTCGAAAGCGGGCTTGCGCCATTATGCATGATGGCCAGAACCTGCCCCGTCACGCCCTGCACAAAGGATTCACGCGTCTGCCCCTGAACGGCGGCCGCAGGTGCCGCCTGCACCGTCCCATCGGCCAGCGCTGTCTGCGAATTAACCATGCAGGCAAATGCAAGAACAGCAAAGGAAGCAAAATGCCGGGACATAAAATCTCCTGAATAAATAGCCTGTTGATTGGGAATTAATCCCCGTTCCATACCTTATTTATATCAGGATAGTCTTAATCTCATGTAAAAATTAGTTACAATTGTATCTAAAAAATTAATGAATAAAGGCGCGGGCTTAACCCTTTTGCCTCGCAAATAACGCAAAAAAACTTACGCGTGCTTACTTGGTTTGGCCTAATTTGGAAAGCATGAAGCCGCTCGCCCGCTCCAGCGCCACCACATCCTGCACCTCGCATGGCACGGCTTGCTCCTTGCACCACGCCACAAGGTCTTCCAGCCGCAAATTCCCCTTCGGGCTATTCGCATAAGGGCAACCACCAAGCCCGCCCGCCGCCGCATCGAAGCTGCGAATCCCCAGCGCATAACTCTGCGCAACATTGCCTATCGCCTTGCCATACGTATCATGAAAATGCATCGCAATTTTTGAAAGCGGCACCTTCACCTCCTGCAATGCCGCAATCAACCCACTCACCGCCGCAGGCGTCGCAATGCCTGTCGTATCCCCCAGCGAAACTTCATAACACCCCATCGCCAGCAACTGCGCCGACCGCTTGGCCACCTCATACGGCGCAAACCCCATATCGTCATACCCGAACACGGTCGAAACATACGCCCGCACCCGCATCCCATACGCCAATGCCTGCTTCACCACAGGCGCGATTGCCCCAAACGATTCATCCACGCTCTGGTTAATATTCGCTTTAGAAAATTCCTCTGACACCGCAAGGAACACCGCTACTTCCTTCGCGCCCGCCTCCCGCGCGCGCTCAAGCCCCTTCACATTGGGAACCAGATACGAAAAACTCACTTCGGAATGCTTCGCCTGCACCGGCTTCAGGCTCTGCGCCACATCCGCCGAATTCGCCATCGCAGGCACAGCCGACGGCTTCACGAAACTCCCCGCTTCAATCCGCGTAAGCCCCGCTTCCATCAGCATCACAATAAACGTAACCTTATCCGCCGCCGAAAGCGCGTGCGCCCCCGGCTCATTCTGCAAGCCATCCCGCGCACTCACATCCATAATATGGATTGCATCCTTCATCGCGTAACCAGCCGCACCAGCTCCGCGCCCTCGGCCACCATGTCGCCCGCGCTCACCAGCACCTCCGCTACGAGCGCATTCCCGCCCGCAGCCAAACTCAGCTGCAGCTTCATCGCCTCCATCACCACAAGGTCTTGCCCCAGCGTCACAAGCTGGCCTTTCTTCACCAGCACTTGGCGCACCAGCCCCGGCATCGGGGCGCGCGGCGCCAGCGGCGCCTCCGCCGCCTTATGTGCAACCGCCCCGGAGCCATCCGCCACCGCAAAATCATACCCCCCCAGCTGCAACTGGTTCACGCCCTTATTGTGCCACGCCGCACCCCGCACCCGCCGCCACACTCCCGGCGCAATTTCTTGGTCGAGCGTCATCAACCCTTGCGCATCACGCTTGCCAATAAAATGATATTCCACGCCGCCCAGCGCTATGCGCAGCGCTTGCCCCTTGCGCTCCAGCACCTCAACCACTACAGGCTGCCCATTGATTTGTAGCGTCAGCTGCATCGCCACCCCGCTAACGCTGTCCACGCCGAATGCTCCTGCCCATCACCGCCCGCTGCCACATCCCCCAGCAAATGCGCCGCCACCGCTTCGGCCAGCAATGCATCCGCATAATCAGGCACCGCCAGCTGGTCGGCATACCGCGTAATAAAATCCGTACTCGTATGCCCCGCCCCAAACGCCGCCGAACCCAGCACCCGCGCAAGGAACCCCCGGTTCGTCGTAATCCCCGCGATCAATATCCCGTCCAGCGCCTGCAACAAATTCGCACACGCATCCTCGCGTATCAACCCAAACGCCGCCACTTTCGCGATCATCGGGTCATACCGCGCCGAAACCACATTCCCCGCCCGGTACCCATTTTCCACACGCACCCCCGGCAACCCCGGCACATCAAACACCGAAAGTGTTCCCGCCGCAGGCAAAAACCCCTTCGCCGCATCCTCCGCGTAAAGCCGCGCCTCAATCGCATGCCCCAAACACTGCACATCATCTTGCGTAACCATCAGCGACAAACCCATCGCCACATCCAGCTGCATCAGCACCAAATCCAGCCCCGTCACCATCTCCGTCACCGGGTGTTCCACCTGCAGCCGCGTATTCATTTCCAGGAAATAAAATTCCCCCCGCGCATCCAGGATAAACTCCACCGTGCCCGCACCCACATACCCGATGTGGGCCGCAATGCGCACCGCCGCCGCATGCAGCCGCGCCCGTGTATCTTGCGGCAAATGCGGGGCAGGGGACTCTTCAATAATTTTCTGGTGCCTGCGCTGAATCGAGCATTCCCGCTCAAACAAATGCAGATGGTTGCCCTGCATGTCCGAAAACACCTGCACCTCAATATGCCGCGGATGCACCAGATATTTCTCCAGCAACAACCGCCCATTCCCAAAGGCGCTCTGCGCCTCGCTCTTCGCTGCCTTCAAGGCTGCGCCAAGCTCACTTTCCTTCTCAACAACCCGCATCCCCTTACCGCCACCACCCGCCGATGCCTTCACCAGCACCGGATAGCCAATCCGCGCCGCAGCCTTCGCAAATACCGCCTCATCCTGCTTCGCCCCATCATACCCCGGAATCACCGGCACCCCGATAGACTCGCAAAGCTGCCGCGACGCTGCCTTATCCCCCATCTGCGCAATTACCGATGCAGGCGGCCCCACAAATATCAACCCAGCCTTCGCCACCGCTTCAGCAAACGCCGCATTTTCCGACAAAAACCCATACCCCGGATGAATCGCATCGGCCTTCGCCTTTTTCGCAATGGCAATCAGCTGCGCCGCATTCAGATACGTTTCCGAAAGCGCATTACCCTCCAGCAAACAATTAAAATCCCCCGCCTTCGCATGCGGCAATTCCGCATCATCGCCCGCAAACACCGTCACCGTTTCAATCCCCATCACCCGGCACGTCGCCACAATCCGGCACACAATCTCGCCCCGGTTCGCAATCAACAACCGTTTAATAGGGCGCTTTATCATGCACCGCTCCACGTGGGCTTGCGCCCCTCAAGCAACGCACCCATGCCCTCCTGCGCCTCTGCCCCAATGCGCGTATTCGCAATCACATCCACCGTATAATCCACCACCGACGCTGCGGCCACATCGCCCGCTTCCTGCCCCAGCGCCACCACTTTATCCACCAAATGCTTGGCAAGCTTGGCCGCGCCCGGTGCCGCCCTCAAAAAATCCCCAATGATTTTATTTCGCGCATCATTCAGCGACTGGTGCGAAACCACCTCATGAATAAGTCCTATGCGCAATGCCACGTCCGCTGCAAACATCGCCCCCGAAAGGAAATACGCCCGCGCCGCCGAAACCCCAATCTTCTCAATCACAAACGGCGAAATGGTCGCAGGCACAAGGCCAATCTTCGCCTCCGTAAACCCGAATTTCGAATCGTCGGATGCCACCACAAAATCACACACCGCACACAAGCCAGAGCCACCGCCCAATGCCGCCCCATGCACCACCCCAATCAGCGGTTTGGAAAATGTGCGCAAGCCCACATACATCTGCGCCAGCTTCTTTGCATCCTCCCGGTTTTCTTCAGGCGTGAAAGCTTTCATCGCCTTCATCCAGTTCAAATCCCCGCCCGCGCAAAACGATTTCCCATGCCCCGAAAGCACCGCAAGCCTTACGCCCGCATCATTATCCAGCTGCGCAAACACCCGCGTAATCTCCGCAATCAAATGCGCATCAAACGCATTATGCACCTCGGGCCTGTTCAGCCCCACATGCGCCACCCCTTGCGCATCAATCTCAACCGTAAGCACCGTGGAATTATTCATGCATCACATCCTGAACACGCCAAAGCGCGTATCCTCAATCGGCGCATTCATGCTTGCCGAAATCGCCAGCCCCAGCACATGGCGCGTAGACGTGGGGTCAATAATCCCATCATCCCACAGCCGCGCGGTGCTGTAATAACTGCTGCCCTCTTTCTCATATTTAGCAAGCAGCGGCGCGCGGAAATCCTCCAGCTCCTTACCCTTCATCACCTTCTTGCCCGCCTTCGAGAGCGCTTCCTGCCGCACCTGCGTAAGCACGCCCGCCGCCTGTTCGCCGCCCATCACCGAAATCTTCGCATTCGGCCACATCCACAGGAAACGCGGGTTATACGCCCTTCCGCACATGCCGTAATTCCCCGCGCCATAACTGCCACCAATAATCACCGTAAATTTCGGCACCTCCGCGCAGGAAACCGCCATCACCAGCTTCGCCCCATGCTTGGCAATGCCCTCGGCCTCATATTTCTTCCCCACCATAAACCCCGTGATATTCTGCAAAAACACCAGCGGCACTTTGCGCTGGCAACACAATTCCACAAAATGCGCTGCCTTCACCGCCGACTCAGAAAACAAAATCCCGTTATTGGCAATAATCCCAACCTTATTGCCATGGATATTCGCAAAACCACACACAATAGACGTGCCATAGAGCCGCTTGAATTCATGAAACTTCGAACCATCCACAATCCGCGCAATAATCTCGCGCACATCAAACGGCGTCTTCGTCGTATCCGCGGACAATATCCCGTAAATCTCCTCTGCTGGATACAGCGGCTCATCATACGGCGTCGTATTCACTATGCGCGCCGGTAAATTCAAATTCTCCACAATACTGCGCACCTGCGCCAGCGCCTGCATCTCATCTTCCGCATAATGGTCAACCACGCCCGATTGCGTCGAATGCACCTCCGCACCGCCGAGTGCCTCGGCTGTCACATCCTCCCCCGTCGCCGCCTTCACCAGCGGCGGCCCCGCCAAAAAGATGGTGCCATTCCCCTTCACAATCACGCTCTCGTCACACATGGCAGGCACATACGCACCGCCCGCCGTGCAAGACCCCAGCACCGCCGCCAGCTGCGGAATGCCAGCCGCCGACATACGTGCCTGATTATAAAAAATCCGCCCAAAATGCTCCTTATCCGGAAACACCTCATCCTGCATCGGCAAATACGCGCCGCCCGAATCCACAAGATAAATGCACGGCAAGCGGTTCAGCGCCGCAATCTCCTGCGCCCGCAAATGCTTCTTCACCGTCATCGGAAAATACGTGCCACCCTTCACGGTCGCATCATTAGCCACGAACATGCACTCCCGCCCGCACACGCGCCCAATGCCAATCACCACGCCCGTCGAAGGCACCCCGCCTTCGGCCTCATACATATCCCACGCAGCGAGTGCCGAAAGCTCAAGGAAGGGCGAGCCCGCATCAAGTATCCGCTCAATACGCACGCGTGGCAGCATCTTGCCCCGCGACTGGTGCCGCTCTACGGAAGCCTTCCCGCCGCCTTGCGCAACCTGCGCCAGCCGTTCTTTTAATTCAGCAGCAAGTTTCTGGTGATGCGCCGCATTAGCCTGAAACAGCTTACCGCTCGCCTGTACCTGTGTGGGCAAAATATCCATCAGAAGAACCCAAGCGCCTTCGTGCCGTAGCTCACCAGCATGTTTTTCGTCTGCCTAAAATGCGACAGCATCATGTGATGGTTCTCCCGGCCTATGCCCGATTGCTTATACCCCCCAAACGCCGCATGCGTGGGGTACAGATGATACGAATTCACCCAAATACGCCCCGCCTTAATAGCCCGCGCCGCCAAATACGACGTATTCAAATCCCGCGTCCAAACGCCCGCCGTAAGCCCATAACGGCTATCATTAGCAATGCGCATCGCATCATCAAAATCCTTGAACTTGGTCACCGAAACCACAGGCCCAAAAATTTCCTCCTGGAAAATCCGCATCGAGTTATCGCCTTCAAATATGGTAGGCGACAGGAAGAACCCCTTATCCATCTCACCACCCGGCATCGTGCGCGTGCCCCCCGCCAGCAGCTTCGCGCCCTCGGCCTTGCCAATATCAATATAGGAAAGCACCTTCTTGAATTGCTCCTCAGAGGCCTGCGGCCCCATCATGGTCGTAAGCTCCAGCGGATTCCCCACCGTAATCTTATTCACCCGCGCAATCGCTTTCTCAATGAAGCGGTCATAAATCTTCTCATGTACCAGCGCACGGGTAGGCGACGTGCACACCTCGCCCTTATTCAGCGAGAACATGGCAAACCCCTCCATGCACTTATCCGCAAACTCGTCGTCCTTATCAAAAATATCCTCAAAGAAGATATTAGGCGACTTACCGCCAAGCTCCAGCGTAACGGGCACAATATTCTGCGACGCATACTGCATAATCAGTTTGCCCGTGCTGGTCTCCCCAGTAAATGTAAGCTTGCCCACACGCGGACTTGTCGCCAGCGCCTTACCCGCCTCCGGCCCAAACCCATGCACTACGTTGATAACCCCCGGCGGCAAAATATCCGCAATGAGTTCCATCAATACCATAATGGAAACCGGCGTCTGCTCGGCGGGCTTAATCACAATGCAATTGCCAGCAGCCAAGGCAGGTGCGCTCTTCCACGACATCAGCGTCAGCGGAAAATTCCACGGAATAATCGCCCCAACAACCCCAATCGGCTCATTGAAATGATACGCAACCGTGGTTTCATCAATTTGCGAAATCGTACTTTCTTCCGTGCGGCAGCACGCAGCGAAATAGCGGAAATGGTCAATCACCATCAGCAAATCCCCCGCCATCGCCTCGCGCAGGGGCTTACCCATATCCCAGCTTTCCGCATAGGAAAGCATCTCCAGATTCTGCTCAATCCGGTCAGCAATTTTATTGAGTATCACCGCCCGCTGCGCAGGCGGCATCACGCCCCATGTGCTTTGCGCCTTGTGCGCCGAATCCAGCGCCAGGCTCACATCCTTCTCATTAGACCGCGCGGCTTGCGCGTAAACCTGTCCCGTAATCGGGCTGATACAATCAAAATACTGGCCGTCCACAGGCTCCACGTAATTGCCATCAATCCAGTTGCCATATTTGGCGCGAAGGTTGACTTTCTTTTTAACCGTATCGAGGAGTGACGTCATAAAACTGCCTTCCTGTGGTCTATTTAGAAATGATGCTACTGCAATATGTTAGTCTGCGCAACCGATGCTGCGCGAAATAATCAGCCGTTGAATTTCCGAAGTCCCTTCACCAATGCGAAGCAGCCTGTGGTCGCGCCAGAACCGCTCCACCGCATACTCCTCCATCAAGCCGTAGCCGCCATGCACCTGCACCGCCATGTCAGTCACTTCTCCCGCAATCTCGGACGAATATAATTTCGCAATCGCGGCTTCCTTGGTGAAGCTCTGCCCACCATCGGCCATCCAGCACACCTTATATAAATAGTTCCGCGCCATCTCGATTTTAAGATGCGCATCTGCCAGCGCAAACCCGATGGACTGAAAACCCGAAATGGCTTTGCCAAACTGCCTGCGTTCATTGGCATACGCTAAGGCCTTCTCATATGCCCCTTGCGCACACCCCACGCCCATCGCCGCAATCCCAATTTTCCCCCGGTCGAGCGTCGAAAGCATCTGCTTGCTGCCATCCCCCTGCTTTCCCAAAATGGCATCGTCAGGCACAAACACATCTTCAAAATACAGCTCCGACGTATCCGAACTGCGCCACATCAGCTTGCCGTGCATGGGCTTGGCGGTAAAACCCTTCGTGCCCGCCTCCACTATGAAGCACGAAAGCTCCGGCCGCCCTTCACCCTTGCTGCCCGTCACCGCCTGCACGGTAACGCCCGCATTCATGCGGCTCGCGCCATTGGTGATGAAAATCTTGGAGCCATTAATCTTCCAGCCCCCATCCACCTTCTTCGCAACCGTTTTGCTCCCCCGCGAATCCGACCCAGCACCCGGCTCCGTCAGCCCAAACGCCCACAACTTATCGCCCGTGCAAAGCTGCGGAATATATTTTTTCTTCTGCGCGTCGCTGCCAAAATAATACAGCGGCCCAACCCCCAGTGAATTATGCGCCGTAACGGTTGCCGCTTGAGAACCATCCACCCGCGCAATTTCCTCACACGCAATGGCATACGCCAGGTAATCCATGCCTTGCCCGCCGTAACTCTCCGGCACCACAATGCCAAATAACCCCAGCTGCCCCATGCCCCGCGTCAATTCCTCGGAAAATTTCTCTGCCTTGTCCAGCGCGTGCGCTTGTGGGGCAATCTCACCTTCAGCAAATTTCCGCACCGCGTCGCGCAATTGCTGGTGGGTATCGGGCAGTGCAAAATCCATGGGTTATCCTTTACGCAGTTTCTTGTTGAACCAGATGCAACTCTTCGCACATCTGCTCCAGCATTTTGAATTTCTGTATCTTGCCACTGACCGTGGTGGGGAAGCTATCAACAAATTTCACATACGCCGGAACCTTGTAATGCGCGAGGCTGCCCTTGCAATACGCCCGCACCTCATCGCCAGTTAGGCTATGTCCGGAGTGTAATTGAATCCATGTACATAAAACTTCTCCATATTTATCATCGGGCACCCCAAACACCGCCGCTTGCGAAATCGCCGGGTGCGTAAACAAAAATTCCTCAATCTCACGCGGGTAAATATTTTCACCCCCGCGAATCACCATGTCCTTGAGCCGCCCGGTAATTTTGTAATACCCGTCCTTGCGCTTAATCCCCAAGTCGCCCGTATGCACAAACCCCTCGGCGTCAATCACCGCTTCGCTCGCCTGCGCATTATTATAATACCCCCGCATCGTGCCATGCCCGCTCGCACAAATCTCGCCTTGCTCGCCGTCAGGCATTTCTTTGCCCGTATGCACATCCACCACCTTCAATGTCACCCCCGGCAATTCGCGCCCCACCGTCTCAACACGCAACGTAATCGGGTCACCCACCCGGCTCTGCGTCACCACGGGCGAAGTTTCCGTCTGCCCATACGCAATCGTAATATCGCGGCAGCCCATCACATCAATCACCCGTTTCATAATCTCAATAGGGCAGGGGCTACCCGCCATAATGCCGCTGCGAAGTGAGCTGAGGTCGCGCTTATCGAACGACACATCATCCAGCATGGCCACAAACATCGTAGGCACCCCATACAGCGTGGTGCATTTCTGGGCCTCTATGGTGGCAAGCGTCGCCTTCGGGCAAAAATGCTCCGCCGGAATCACCATCGCCGCCCCCCGCGTCACCGCCCCCAGCGAACCCATGACACACCCAAAGCAATGATAGAACGGCACGGGAATACACATGCGGTCTTGCTCCGTCATGTTCTGGCAACCTGTCACATACCAGCCATTCATCAGGATGTTGCGGTGCGTAAGCATCGCCGCCTTCGGAAAACCCGTGGTGCCGGAGGTGTACTGGATATTGATAACATCATCCGCTGCAAGCGTTCCCGCAATGCGCGAAAGCTCACCGCCCGCAATGCCCATGCCCATCATCAGCATCTGGTTCCACGTCATGTACCCTTCCGGCGCGCCTTCTTTCAGCGCCACCACGTGCCGGAGTTTAGAAAAGCACCGCACCGCGCCATGCTTGGCGTGCTGTATCTGCGGGCACACTTCGGCAAAAATCGCATAATAATCCGAGCTCTTGAACGCATCGGTCAAAAACAGCGCCACAATGTCGCTCTGCGTAATCGTATAGCTCAGCTCAAACGGCCGGTACGCCGGATTAATCGTCACCAGCACCACCCCCACACTCGCCGCCGCATATTGCAGCAGCACCCATTGCGGCAAATTGGTCGCCCAAATCCCCACATGCTCACCCGGCTTCACCCCCATCGCCAGCAGCCCTTTTGCCGTGCGGTCAACTTCATCGGAAAATTGCTGGTAGCTCATCCGCACATCCTGCGCCGGAAACACAATAGCGTCGCGCCCGGCAAACCGTTGCGCCGTTTCCTTTAGCACCTGGCCGATGGTAAGCCCATCAACCCAAGGCGTTTGCGCCGTGTCCGTCATCGTGTGTACCGTCCGTTGGGTGGGATTCACAGGGGAGGGGCAGTGACGCTAACTATACCCCAAATATTGAAAAAAGTCCATATTTTCATAGGCTTCATACCGCACTGCACAATAAATCCCGCCCCCTCAAGCCAGCCGAACCCGCTTGCCATTAGAAGGGCTTACTTGCTACTGTGCCCCAAATCACAAAGGCGGCTTTTTATGTATCTATGCACCATTTGCGCGCGCGGCGGCTCCAAAGGCGTTCCGGGCAAAAACATCCGCCCGCTGCTGGGCAAGCCCCTCATCGCCCACTCCATCCAGCATGCCAAAGCCACCGGCTTATTCGAAGTTATCGCCGTCAGCAGCGATAGTGACGACATTCTCGCCGCAGCCAAAGCCTTTGGTGCCGACATAATCATCAAACGCCCCGGCGAACTGGCCACCGACGCCTCCGGCAAAATGCCCGCCATCGCCCACGCGGTCGCCAGCGCCGAAACCATTACCGGAAAAACCTACGACATCTGCGTAGACCTCGACGCAACCTCACCCTTGCGCCTCCCCGAAGACGTAGTAGCCTGCATCGAGTTGCAAAAAAAATACGACTGCAAAAGCGTCATCACCGGCGCACCCGCCCACCGCTCGCCATACTTTAATTTAGTGGAAACCACGCCCGAAGGCCTCGTCTATCTCTCCAAGCCGCTCCCCGAAAAAATCCTGAGCCGTCAGGCCAGCCCCAAATGCTACGACATGAACGGCTCCGTCTATGTCTGGAAACGCGACGTACTGCGCCAAGACCCCCAGGTATTCTACGACGACACCCGCATCCACATCATGCCCCGCGACCGCTCGCTGGATATTGACGAAGAACTCGATTTCCTGATGGTCGAATTCATGCTTAAGCGTAGAACGGCTTAAGCAGCGCATGCGCCCCTTGGCGTACTTTGAGTGTTATAACGGCTATAGCGCATCTCCTGCGTCTGGTCCCGCAGGAAAAAATAGCGAATGTTAAGCAGCCATTTGCAAGAATTGCTTCAGTATCGAAAGCCCCGCCTTGCCGCTTTTTTCGGGGTGGAACTGGCAGCCATAGCTATTGCCCTTCTTCACCGCTGCGCAAATGGAAAGCCCATCATACTCCACATCCGCCAGCCGCTGGGTGCTATCAGCAGGCATCCCCATGTAAGAGTGGATGAAATACGTATCCGTTTCTGCAGCGCCTTCCAGCGGTGCCAGCGGCGTTTGCGCCCACACCGCGCCCACAGACTTGTGCAGTCTGCTCCAGCCGATATGCGGAATTTTATGCGCCTTGCCGTCCACGCCCTTATCGTTAATGCGCACCACGCGGCCGCCGATAATGCCAAGCCCCTTATGTTCGCCAAATTCCTCACCCACATCGAACATCACTTGCATGCCCACGCAAATACCAAGGAATAATTTATCCTGTGCCACGTGCTCTAGCAGCGCGTCCACCAGCCCGCGCATGTGCAATGCCTTCATGCAATCGCCAAACGCGCCCACACCGGGCAGTATCAGGCTGCTCGCCTCAGCAATAGGCGCCGCCGTATCCACCACGATGGGGTTCGCGCCGCAATGTTCCAGCGCTCGCACCACATTCAGCAAATTGCCTGCGCCGTAATCCACAACGGTTACACGCTTCATGCGCCCCTCACATCAATATTCGCATCGCGCGCCACACTGCGAAGGTCGGCCAATGTCGCGCGCTTGTAGTGCAAAATATCGGCCATCGCCAGCGCATCGGCGCTTCCCAGCTTCACGGCATCCACCATATCTTCGGGCTTGCCCATACCCCCGCTGGCAATCACCGGCACACCCACAGCAGTCGCAATAGCGTGGATCAAATCCACCTCATAACCCTGCTTGGTCCCCTCGCGGTCAATAGAGGTCACAAGTATCTCGCCAGCGCCCAGTGCCACCGCCTGCTTCGACCATTCCACCGCGTCGCGCCCAGTTTTTTCCCGGCCATTATCGGTATAAACCTCCCACTTGCCCTGCAAAACCTTCTTCGCCTCAATGGAAAGAACAATGCACTGCGAGCCAAAATGCGTGGCCATCTCGCGCAGTATGTCAGGGTTTGCCACCGCCGCGGTATTGATGGCCACTTTATCAGCGCCCGAGCGCAGCATATGTTTCACGTCCTCCAGCGAACGTATGCCGCCACCCACCGTAATAGGTGCAAACACGCTTTTCACCGCGCGCTCAATGATATGCGAAAGATTATTGCGCCCATACAGGCTTGCCACCACATCCATGAAAATAAGCTCATCAGCCCCTTGCTCATAATAGCGCACCGCATGTTCATTGGGGTCGCCAATCACTCGCAGGCCCTCAAGCTGAATACCCTTGATAAGGTTCGGCCCCTTAATGTCCAGTCGCGGTATAAGGCGGATACGGCTCATTTTATGCAGCGGTTTGCTGGCTGTCCGTATCTTCCCAGATGGGTTTTTTCAAATGCCACTCGCCATTGCGCTTTTCCCACAAATGGTCGGCGCGCCAGCTATCGATGATCTCGTGGCAATGGGCTTCCGTGATGTCGCAATACTCAAGGAATTCCTTATAATACTTGTTAGGGAACTCGCCATCGAATTTCTTGACCAGCGCAATGCCTTCCTCGCGGGTGATCTTGCCATCGCGAATTTCATGCGCCGAGTCCGACGTGGTGCGGCCAATGCCGAACTTGGTGTAGCCAAGATAGTAATGGAACCCATCGATCTTATCGTCGAGGCTGGCATATTTCGAGTAGGTGCCGCTATTGCGCTCGGGGTTTGGCTTAAAGCCGGTGTTTTCCACGCAGTAGTAAAAATTCTCCTGCGGGTCCCAGTATTTGTAATACCCCATAAAACGCACCTCAATGTCCGCTTCCTTCACCTTCTCGATGGGCGGCGCCATGTACATCTCAAGGTCATGCTCGCTCAGGCCGTACTGTGTCCACATTTCGGGCGGAATACCCGAGAAATAATGCTTGTTATGGTTGGTGGGCTCACGCACAGGCGTGTAAGCGCCCACCATGTCGCCACCATATTCCACTTCGCCATTTTCACCGTACATGATGAGCTGCACATCGTACTGCACGGCCGTGCGCAGCGGGAAATTCGTCTGCCCGTAAATAAAACCCTGGAAAGGGTCGCCCATATGCTCGAAGGCAAGTTTGGTAAGCTTGCGGTTCACTTCGCCGCTAGGCCGCCCCAGCACATTGTCGAACCCGCCCTTGATGATGAAAGCCTCAAGGTTCTGCCAACCGATATCGGTGTACATATTCGCACCCCACGTGCAGGTGAGCGGCTTCAGATTGTGGCGCGCCTTCAGGTAATGCGCCGTAAACCCGCCATCCTTGCCGCCGCTGCATGGCACCAACACGTCATAGCCTTTTTTCTTGCGTATCTTGTTGCACAAATCGGCCAGCTCGTCTTCGCGCTTTTGCCAGTCCATCGTGCTTTTATGCATCGAAAAATTACACGCGCTGCACACGCCTTCCTCATCAAAAGTGATGCGGGGGCGCTGGTTGGAGATGGTGCATTTCTTGCAGAACTTCACCTCATGCGGAAGCTTGTACAGGGTCTTGATGTCGCGTTGCATTACCATTGCGGAATTCCATAGTTACATATGCTAAACGCTGCTTATACAATGCCCCCACCAGCCCTGTAAAGCCTTTGTATAAATGCAAAGCCAACAAAGCCTAGGGGGCAAGCAACTGTAAAACAATCTATTTTATCCGTTGCCTGTCATGGTGGCTGACAGCGGCGCGGCAATGCGTTAAAAACCAATCAATATTTTAGAAAGTATCTCCCTTGCGCTCTCACCGTTTTTTCTTTGTCGCCTATGGCGGCGCACATATTCAGATGCTGCTGCCCGTCATTACCCAGCTGCGCAGTGCAGGGCATGAAACCATCGTGCTCGCCCTCACCAGCGCCCAAGGCGTAATGCAGCAGGCAGGCCTTCCCTATATCGGCTTCAAAGACCTGGTGCAGCCCGGCGACGAAGCCGCGCTTGCCCATGGCGAAAAACTCGCCCGCGACCTGCCCACTCCGCCCATTGACACAGCCGAAACTGCGGCCTATCTTGGCCTTTCCTATTACGACTTGGAAGTGCGCCTCGGCAAAGACAATGCCGCCGCACTATATGCCCAAAAGAACCGTCAGGGCTTTGAGCCCGTCACCATCATGCGCCGCGCACTGGAAAAATACCGCCCCGACCTCCTCGTGGTCACCTCATCGCCCCGCGCCGAAAAGGCCGCAGCCCACGCCGCCCGCGAACTGGGCATCAAAAGCGCATGCTTGGTCGACCTGTTCGGCAAATTCACCACTTGGGCGAGCGATGCCAGCTACGCCGACAAACTCCTCGTATTCTCAAATGTCACCCGCGATTTTTTCATCAATCATGGCCGCCCCGCACACGATATTATTGTCACCGGCAACCCCGCTCTGGACAGGCTCGCCGACCCCGCATGGCGCGGCAAGGGCGAGGCATGGCGTGCCGCCCACGGCTGGCAAAACAACAAAATCATTTTCTGGGCAAGCCACGCCGAACCCGCCCCCCACGAAGACCTGCCAGACCGCATTGATGCAGCCGTGTGGGACGCCGTAAGCAAACACCCTGACTGGCGCCTGCTTGTGCGCTTTCACCCCAGCGAAGCACCCCGTCCTTTCCCGAAAGACGACCGTATTTATATCAGCCCCAAAACCGAAGAGGTCACCCCGCTGGTCTATGCGTGCGACGCCAGCGTCATCATCAACTCCACCGTAGGCCTAGAAGCCGCCATCATTACCAAGCCACTCATTTCAGTAGATATGTCCGTTTTCACCCCCTTCACTCCGTTTGACGACATGGGCATCTCGCGCGGCGCAAAAACGCTCGAACACATTGCGCCGCTGCTCGACGAAGCAATCCAGCGCGGCTGCTACCAGCGCAGCAATCTCAGTATTTCCGGAAACGCAACGCAGGCTGTAACAACTGCCTTGCTGCACATGGTTCACTCGTAAGAGTCGCCGTCCACGAACAGCCTGTGCCACAACTCCAGCGCCACAAGTGCGCGCAGTGCCCGCGTGTGGTTATGCGTGGAGGCAATATGCTGCTCCACCATCGCGCCCACTGCCGCCACATCAAAAAGCCCGCGCGCCTGCGCCCGTTCGCTGGTCAGCATCTCGCGAAGCATGGGCGCAAGATGCGTCTTAAACCATTCGCCGATAGGCACCGTGAACATCTGCTTCGGCCTGTGCAAAATGGTGTGCGACAAATGCCCCTTCATCGCGTCTTTCAAAATATATTTCGTTACGCCCGCCTTTAGCTTGAACCGCCCCGGCATATTCAGCGCCAGCGCAATCACCCGGTTATCGAGGAACGGCACCCGCGCCTCCAGCCCAACAGCCATGCCCATGCGGTCCGGCTTGATCAAATTGTTGCCCGGCAGCAGCCATTTCATATCCATCCACAGCATACGGTTCACCGTGTCCAGCCCCTCGCACTGCGCAAAATCGCCCCACATCAGCTGGAAACTGTCCACATCTGCTAAGCGCTTGCGCCATTCCGGCCGGTACAGCGCCAGCTTTTCCTTATGTGACAAAAGCCCCTGATTCGCAAAATAGCGGCTCTCAAAATTATGCTCACCTTCTTCGAGGAACTTTGCATGGCGCTCATAACCCGCAAACAGCTCATCGCCGCCATCGCCCGTCACCACCACCTTCACATTTTTTGCAGCCAGCGACGAAAGCAGATAGGTCGGCATAAACGACGCATCCCCATGCGGCTGCTCGCAATGATACACCGCCTTGGGCCATAAATGCGTCATGTCCGCCCGCACCCGCTCCATATGGTGCAGGGTTTTATACTGCGTAGCCACTTCCTGCGCGAAAGCCGATTCGTCGAACCGTGCCTCTTCAAACCCGATGGAAAAACTATGCATTGGCGGCTTGATAAAATTCGCAGCCAGCGCCACCACGCTGCTCGAATCCACCCCACCCGAAAGGAACGCCCCCACCTCCACATCACTGCGCAAGTGAATGCGCACCGCGTCAGTAAGCGTCGAAAGCAATTGCTCCGACCACTCCGCCTCGCTCTTTTTCTCATCCACCGCAAGTGATGGCTGCCACCACTGCCACTGCTTCACACCCTTGGCCGAAATACTTGCCGCCCAACCCGGCTGCAACTGCTCAATACCCTCAAACATGGTGAGGCTGTGCGGCACATAATTGAAACTGAGATAATGATGTATCGCCTCAACACTCGGCTTCACCGCCACACCAATGGCCAGCAACGCTTTAATTTCAGAAGCAAATGCCACGCCAAAAGGCGCTTGTGTCATAAAAAACGGCTTGATACCCAAGCGGTCGCGGAACAGATGCACCTCCTGCGTGCGCGCATCCCAGATGGCCACCGCGAACATGCCGTTCAACCGTTCCACAAAGCCCACGCCATACGCTTCATACATGCGCAAAATAACTTCCGTGTCCGAATCCGTGCGGAAGGTAAAGCCCTTCGCCTTCAGCTCGTCGCGCAGCTCCACATAATTATAAATTTCGCCGTTCTGCACACAAGAAACACTGCGGTCATCGGAAAACACCGGCTGCTGCCCGTGCGCCACATCAATGATCGAAAGCCGCGTATTGCCAATCAGGGCAGGGCCATCCACGAACCAACCTTCTTCGTCCGGTCCCCGGTGCGCGAGCATCCCCGCCATGCGCTTGGCAAGCGCATCTAAATCAAGGGGTTGTGCCCCGAATATTCCAAAAATACCGCACATAAGTTGAGATATATAGCAGGGAAGGGGGCCGATGCCAGACAAAAACCACCTAGCGGCAAGCCGCCCCAGATGGTAATGCTGCCCTATGAATTACCCCTGTTTCAAACGCGCCATTGATATTGCCGCCAGTGCCTCGGCACTTGCGCTGCTTTCGCCGCTGCTTGCGGGTGTTGCTATCGCCATCCGCGCCGAAACGCCCGGATCGCCATTGTTTTTTCAGGCCCGCATGGGGCGGGGGGGTAAGCCCTTCCGCATCGTAAAATTCCGCTCCATGGTCCAAAATGCCCCCAGCCTCGGCGGCTGGTCCACCACCGAAGGCGACCCCCGCATCACTAAAATGGGCAAGTTCATCCGCCGCACCAGCCTCGACGAACTGCCCCAGCTCTGGAATGTGCTGGTGGGCAACATGAGCCTCATCGGCCCCCGCCCCAACACGCCCCAGCAAGACACGCAATACAAGCCCGACCAGTGGCAGCAGCGCCATTTCATCCGCCCCGGCATCACCGGCCTTGCGCAGGTGAGCGGCCGCAGCAACCTCACCTCAGAACAGCAAATCGGCTACGACCTTGAATATGTCCATAACTATGACCTGTTCATGGACCTGCGCATCCTGTTCAAAACCATTGCCATTGCCCTCAAAAAATCCGGGGTGAACTAATGACGCTCAAAAACCTGCTTTCCGCCAGCGCCCTGATTGCCTTCGGCATGCTGGCGGGCCGGGTGCTTGGGCTTTTGCGCGAAATGCTGCTCGCCGCCCAGTTCGGCACCTCCGGCTCCGCCGATCACGCGATTTTGCTGCTCATCATCCCCGATTTTATCACCGCTGCCCTCATCGGCAGCGCGGCCTCCGCGGCCCTTCTGCCCGCCTTCGCCGCCCGTCCGGCGCATGAAGCCCGCGCCCTGTTTCATCAGGCGCTCGCCATCACCCTGTCCGCCTTCAGCGCCATCGCGCTACTCATGCTGCTGGGCAAAAACCTCACCGGATGGGATATCCCCACCACCGCATGGGCCATCACCTTGCTGGCGCTCCCTTTGTCTGCCGCCACTGCCATCATCACCGCATGGCTGCAGCATAATGGCCGCTTCTTCGTGCCTGCCTTTGCCACGGTCATTTTCAATGCTGTCATCATCACCGCGCTTTGGGCCTTCGCCCCCGGCCTTCCCATGCTCGCAGGCGCCATCGCCAGCGCCGCCCTCATCCGCCTGCTCGCCCACATCATCGCTGCCGCCCGCCTGAAAACCGACCGCGCCCCCGCAGGCTGGCAGCTCGACAAGGGCTTGCGCATCACCTACCTCACCGCCATGACCACCGGAATTCTGGGCCTGCTCCCTACCTATATCCCGTATCTGCTTGTCGCCAGCAGCGGGGCAGGGGTCGCCATTTTCAACTACACCCTGAAACTCGTCCTCATGCCCACCATGCTCGCCCAGACAGTGGCCCAGATGGCGGTCCTGCCATGGCTCGTCTCCGCCCGCACCCGGCTGGAAAGCGCGGGCCTCGCCCGCCTCCATGCCCAAACCCTGCAACTCTGCGCACTCGCCTCCATCCTCGGCGCAAGCGCTTTGGCCCTATGCGCCACCCCGCTCGCCGCCCTCTGCTTCGGCCACGGCCAGATGACCCCCGACGCCATCACCACCATCGCAGCCAGCTTCACCGCAGGTATCTTCGCCATGCCCGCGCTCCTTTTCACCACGCTGCTGCAATCCATGCTCTACGCGCATGGCAACGCCCGCGCGCCCTTCCGCGCCAACATCCTGCAAGCCGCCTGCATCCTGCCTTTCACATGGTCAGGCCTTCATCAGTGCCAGATCCCCGGCCTGCTTGCGTCCTTCAGCATCGTGCAGGGCCTGCCCATCTTGTACCTGTTGCCCGCCTGCCTCCGCCAGGGCTTGCTGCCCGGCCTGAAACCCTTGCTTATCCCTGCTGTGCTGGCCCTTGCTGCGGGCTTCGCCGTCTTCGCCCCGCTGGCCCTCATCCAGCAACATCAGGAATTTTCTTCACTAATGACAATTGCTTGCGCGGCCTTCACAGGCATAGTATCCCTCATGGCCGGAACCATGGCCCTGCGCAGCCTTACGAAAATGAAGCCCTATGTTTGACCATTATGTTTGACCGCCTTTATGTTTGAAATGAAAACCATCATCATCACCAACGATGCAGGCGTGGCCGCCGATGCGCAAAGCGCAGGCGTCACCCGCCTGATGGTGGATCTGGAATCCCACGGCAAAAAAGAACGCCAGGCCAGCCGCAACACCTTCATCAGCTCCCACCAAAAAGAAGACATCGCCCACATCCGCAAGGCGCTGGACAAGTCCGAACTTATTGTGCGCATCAACCCATGGCACCAAGGCTCCACCGAAGAAATGGACCACGCCATTGGCGAGGGCGCCGACCTGCTCATGCTGCCCATGATCACCAGCATGCGGCAGTTAGACGCGTTCCTGAGCCATCTGAGCAACCGCGCGCAGGCAATCCCCCTCATCGAAACCGCCTACTCCATGGCCCATGTCAGCGACATACTGGAGCCGGAAATAATAAAAGAAGTCTATATCGGCCTGAACGATTTGCATCTTTCCTTGGGCCTCGACTTTTTGTTCGAGCCGCTGGGCCTTGGCCTCGTGGAATGGATGGCCACCCAAATCCGCACCCAGAATAAATCCTTCGGCTTCGGCGGCATCGCCATGATGCAAACCGGCGAACTTCCCGCCGAGCGCATTCTGGCCGAGCATGTCCGCCTTGGTTCCAACTGCGTAATCCTTTCGTCGCGCTTTTGCAAAGGCGTGCAGATAGAACTCCCCGAAGGCCGCCAGCAACGTATCGAAGAAGCGCTCGCCGCCATGCAGGCCACATACCACACCCTAAGCAAACGCAACCCCATGCAGCAATACGAAGACGCTAAGCGCACCGCCGCCCACATTAAAGCGCTGGCCGACAAAACCCGTACCCGCAGCGCCTTTTAAAAGGAACCATCACATGTTTCTCCCACCGCAATCTGTATACATCATCGCTGAAGCCGGGGTGAATCACGACGGTAGCGAAGCGCGCGCGATCGAGCTGATTGACATCGCCGCCGCCAGTGGCGCGGATGCCGTAAAATTCCAGCTCTTCTCACCCGCAGCGCTGGTCACCCAGCAGGCACACCTCGCCGATTACCAGTCCAAAAACCTGCAAGACACGCAAGCCTCCCAGCGCCAGATGCTGCAAAGCCTCACCCTTCCCGAAGGCGCCATGGCCCGCCTGTACACCTACACCGAGCGCAAAAATATTGACTTCCTCTGCACCCCGTTCGACGTGCAAAGCCTCGACTACCTCATCATGAACACGCAGATGCCCTACCTCAAGCTCGCCTCCGGCGAAGTGACCAACGGCCCGCTGCTCCTCGCCGCCGCCCGCTCCGGCCTGCCCATTATTTTATCCACCGGCATGTCCAGCCTCGACGAAATCGGCACCGCGCTCTCCATCCTCTATTTCGGCTACCACAACAAAACCGGCTTCCCCACCAAGCCCACGGTCGCCACTCCCGACATGCTGGCGGATTTGCGCGAAAAAGTGCAGCTCCTGCAATGCGTGAGCCAGTATCCTGCCCCCATCCACAGCACCAACCTGCTGGCCATGGACACGCTGGAACAAACCTTCTCGCTGCATATCGGCCTGTCCGACCATAGCTTGGGAACCACCATGGCTGTTGCCGCCGCTGGCCGCGGCGCGCGCATCATCGAAAAACACTTCACCTACGATCCCACCGCCCGTGGCCCCGATCACGCCGCATCCCTTTCCCCCGATGGCCTGAACGCGCTGGTCAAAGGCTTACGCGAAGTATCCGAAGGCATGGGCGACGGCGAAAAAAATTGCCTCCCCGAAGAATACAACACCCGCACCGTCGCCCGCCGCAGTTTGGTTGCAGGCACCCCTATCGCGCGCGGCAGCGTATTCACCGAAGCAAACCTCACCGCCAAGCGCCCGTCCACCGGCGGCCTTGCGCCCAACCGCCTCTGGGAGGTGCTTGGCAAAACCGCCAAACGTGACTATGCTACCGACGATTTCATTGATCCTTCAGAATTGACCTAAATGCCCGCCACGCAAAAACTCCATTCCATGATTGACGCCTCCAGCATCATGCTGCCTGAAGACGCGCCCCTCATTCAGGCCATGGAAGTCCTCGAAAAGACGCAAGCCAAAATCGTGCTGGTGGTAGACGCGCAAAAGAAACTCGTAGGCTCCGTGGTAGATGGCGACATGCGCCGCGCTTTCCTGCGTGGCCGCACCCTGCAAACCCCCATCAGCGAGGTGATGCACAAATCCCCCACCGTGCTGCCCGTCACCTCCAGCCGCCAGCAAATTCTGGAAGCCATGCACAAGTTGGAAGTTAAACAAATCCCGCTCATCTCGCCCGACGGCACCATCGCCGGCATCGCCGTCCACGATATGCTCATGGGCCTCGTGCATCAGGACCGCCCCAACCGCGTCGTCATCATGGCCGGTGGTAAAGGCAAGCGCCTCATGCCCATCACCTCCGACATGCCCAAACCCATGGTAGCCGTCGGCGGCAAGCCCATACTGGAGTGGATCCTCCTGCGCTTCACCCATTATGGTTTCCGCAACTTCACTTTCGCCATCAACTATCTCGGCCACATGATCGAAGATTATTTCGGCGACGGCTCCCGCTTCGGCTGCCACATCGAATACGTGAAGGAAAAGGAATTTTTGGGAACCGCAGGCGCACTCTCCCTGCTGCCCGCGCAGGAAAAAAATCCCCTCATCGTCATGAACGGCGACATCCTTAGCTCCATTGATTTCGCAGGCCTTGTAGATTTCCACGATGCCGATAACGCGAGCGCCACCGTCTGCGCCCGCAGCCACCGCATGGAAGTCCCCTTCGGCGTCATCGAACTGCAAAACGGCTACCTGAACAGCATTGTCGAAAAACCTGTTTACGATAATCTCATCAGCGCTGGCATCTATGTCCTCTCCCCCGACGCATTGAAATACATCGCCCCCAACACCGTCACCGACATGCCCGGCCTCTTGCTCTCACTGGTGCAGGACAAAAAGAAAGTCGGTGTCTTCTCCCTTCAGGAAGACTGGGTGGACATCGGCCGCCACGACGATCTAGAGCGCGCCAAGCGCAACTTCACGGGCTAAGATTATGTCGCAGCCCATCATCCTCATCGGTGCAGGCGGCCATGCAAAAGTACTGGCAGATGCCCTTGACTCGCAGGGCCAAACCATTACCGCCTATGTGGACCCCAACCCATCCGCATGGCTCGATGCCCTGAACATCCCCCGCATCAGCGAGTCCGACCTGCAAGCCCAGCTCCCTGCTGTCACCCTCGTCATAGGCTTCGTGGGCCTGTCCATCGAAGCCCTTATCCGCCGCGCCGCCATCATGCGCGACTACATTGCCCAAGGCGCAAACATTCCCCCCGTCATCCATGCATCCGCCATCATCGGCCAGCATGTGCGCGTCGGCGCGGGCGTGCAAATCCTCGCAGGCAGCATCATCAATGCCTACGCCACCCTCGAAGACGGCGTCGTCATCAATACCGGCGCAGTCATCGAACACGACGCCCATATCAGCGCCTGCACCCACGTCGCCCCCCGCGCCGTCGTGCTCGGCAGCGCGCATATCGGCGAAGCCTGTTTTGTCGGCGCTAATTCCGTTGTTATTCAAGGCGCTAACCTAAAGCCCCACAGCTTCATAAAAGCCCTCTCCATCCACCAGTAGTTCCACTTGCGCACCCAATACCCGCTGGTATAGTCGGCCCCGGACGAGCAAAGCGAGGACTAGCGCCATTGGGGCGCGCAGCCTTAGTGGCGCTTGAACGCAAAGAAAAATGACACAGAAATTTCAGCATATTTTAGTAACGGGCGCGGAAGGCTTCATCGGCTCCCACCTCGTTGAAGAACTGGTAGCCCAAGGCCGCCAAGTGCGCGCCATGGCGCTCTACAATTCCTTCGGCACCTATGGCTGGCTCGACACCATCCCCCAAAAAACCCGCGACAAAATCGAACTCGTCATGGGCGATGTGCGCGACCCGTTTTCGGTGCGCGAAGCCATGCGCGGCTGCGACGCCGTCATGCACCTCGCAGCTTTAATCGCAATTCCCTATTCCTACGCCGCCCCCGCCTCCTACGTGGATACAAACGTCAACGGAACCCTGAACGTCGTGCAAGCCGCGCGTGATCTGGGCACCAAAAAAGTCGTTCACACCTCCACCTCCGAAGTGTACGGCACCGCGCAAATCGTCCCCATCCCCGAAACACATCCGCTGGTCGGCCAGTCGCCCTATTCCGCCAGCAAAATCGGCGCGGACCAAATGGCCTATTCTTACTTCTGCGCTTTCGGCACACCCGTTGCCACCGTGCGCCCCTTCAACACCTACGGCCCCCGCCAATCCTTGCGCGCGGTCCTCCCCACCATCATGCTGCAAGCCTTAAGCGGCAACCCCTCGCTAAACCTCGGCGCACTCACCCCCACCCGCGATTTCAATTACGTGGCAGACACCGTGGCAGGCATGATCGCCGTCCTCGACAGCGATAAATCCTTGGGCGAAACCATCAATATCGGCAGCGGTTTTGAAATCACCATCGCCGACACCGTAAAGCTCATCAGCGACATCACCGGCATCGAGCTTCAGGTCAAAACCGAAGAAGCGCGCCTTCGCCCCAAAGACAGCGAAGTCGAGCGCCTCTGCTGCGACCACGCAAAAGCCAAAGCCCTGCTGAACTGGCAGCCCAAAACCACAGGCATTGAGGGCCTGCGCGCGGGCCTCACCCAAAGCCTCGAATGGTTCAAAAAACCGGAAAACCGTACCTATTACCATGACATCCACCGCTATACCGTCTGACGCCATCATCCGCGCCATCAATGACGTGGTGGCCGATTCGCCCCGCCCGGTGCATCTCCACGAACCCTATTTCGCAGGCAACGAAGCCGCCTACGTAAAATCCTGCATTGACGATGGCTGGGTCTCTTCCGTCGGCGCATTCGTTGACCGCTTCGAGCGCGACCTCGCTGCCTTCTGCGGCGCAAAATTCGCAGCCGTCATGGTCAACGGCACCTGCGCCATCCACGCTGCACTCGAAACACTGGCAATAGCTGAGGGCGATGAAGTCCTCATCCCCTCGCTCACATTCGTTGCCACCGCCAATGCGGTCGTCCATGCCTGCGCCACCCCCCATTTCGTCGAAGTCGAACCTACCTCGCTGGGCATTGATCCCGTAGCGCTAGAAAACTACCTCCAGCGTATCGCCACCAAAAAAGACGGCAAAACCATCAATAAACAAACGGGCCGCACCATCGCCGCCCTCATGCCCGTCCACGTCTTCGGCCATCCCTGCCAGATTTCTGCGCTACACGATGTCGCCAAAAACTGGAACCTGCACCTGCTCGAAGACGCAACCGAAGCACTGGGAAGCACCATCGGCGGCAAGCCCGTGGGCAGCACCCACACCGCAATCTTCAGCTTCAACGGCAACAAAATCATCACCACCGGCGGCGGCGGTGCCGTAGTCACCAACGACGAAAATTTCTACCGCCGCCTGAAGCATCTCACCACCACCGCCAAGCAACCGCATAAATGGGCCTTCATGCACGACGAGGTCGCCTATAATTACCGCCTCCCCAACCTGAACGCTGCCCTTGGCTGCGCACAACTTGAACAACTCCCCACGCTAGTCGCCGCCAAGCGCGCCCTCGCCAAAAAATACCAATCCGCCTTCGCAAATATCCCCGGCGCAACCATCCTGCCCGAACCCAGCAGCACCGCCAGCAACTACTGGCTCGTAACCCTGATGCTCGCCAACAATTCAGAAGATGCGCTGAACGACACGCTGCAAAAACTTCACGACCAAAAACTCCTCTGCCGTCCCATCTGGCAGCCGCTGCACCATCTGCCCATGTACAAAAATAATCCCAAATCCGACCTCACCCTCACCGACGCTTTGGCCAAACAAATCATCAACCTCCCCTCAAGCGTGAAACTGGGCCAACCTTATGTTTAGAAAATTCTATGCCTAGGAAAATTGCCGTCATCACCGGAACCCGCGCTGAATACGGCCTGCTCAGTGGCATCACCCGCGAACTCCGCGCCGCAGGCGCAGAAGTCCAGCTCCTCGTCACGGGTGCGCATCTGTCCTCCGCCCACGGCATGACCGTTTCTCAAATCGAAGAAGCAATCGCCGAACGCGTAGACATCGAATTAAACGGTGACACCCCACTCGCCACCGCGCAGGCCACAGGCCGCGCCACCACCCGCATCGCCGAAGCCTTAAGCCGCCTGCAGCCCGACATGGCCGTCATCCTCGGCGACCGCTATGAAATGCTAGCCGCCGCCACCGCAGCATTTCTACTGCACATCCCCATCGCCCACATCCACGGCGGCGAAGTCACCGAAGGCGCACAGGACGAATCCATCCGCCACGCCATCACCAAGCTTAGCTACTGGCATTTCGCAAGCACGCAAGCCCACGCAAACCGCATCATCCAGCTCGGCGAAAAACCCGCCCGCGTATTCGCCATCGGCGCACCCGGCATTGATAATCTTGCTTCCCCCGCGCACACCCGCGCCGAACTGGAACGCGACCTCGCCATCACCTTCAATCACCCCACGGCATTGTTCACCTATCACCCCGAAACACTCAGTAGCCTTCCCGTGCCTGCGCAAATCAGCACCGTGCTTGCAGCCTTGGAGCGCCGCCCCGACATCACGTGGCTCATCACGGGTGCAAACGCCGACGCAGGTGGCCGCGCCATCAACGACGCATTACAAAGCTTTACAGCCACTCACGCCAACGCCCGCTTCCACATGTCGCTGGGCGCTAAGCGCTACGCCAGCGCATTGCGCGAGGTGGATGTCGTCGTCGGCAATTCTTCCAGCGCCCTCATCGAAGCTCCCGCCATCGGCAAACCCGCCGTAAATATCGGCGACCGCCAAAAGGGCAGGGCGCGCGACGCGCATGTGATTGATGCTGAGTGCAACATCGCCAGCATCCTGTTCGCCATAGACAAAGCCCTCTCGCCCGCCATGCAATCCTTAGGCAAAAGCACCTATTTTGGCACCCCCGGCACGGTCTCCCCGGCCATCGCTGGCCAGCTCATGGCGCTGGAAATACCCGCCAATATGCAAAAACCCTTCCATGATTTGCAGTGGAAATAGCGCGTAAATTCAAAGGCCTGTACTATTCATCAAACCTTCACACACGCGGGCGCCCCTTTGCGGTAAAGTTTATACTGAGGTGCTAGGTCTGAAAGCTATGCCCCGGTGAAATAAGAGTAAAAATGATCGAAGCCCAAAAGCAACCCGCAGCCGCCGCCATGCCCGAACCCGCAAAAGAACCCGCGGGCATCCAGTTCGCGCGCGAAGCGCTCGACATGCACGACGGCAAATTGCCCAACCCCCAGCAAGACCCGAACCGCAAGGCAACCGGCGGCGAAGTGCTGTTCGACCGCGTGGTCTATACCGGCATCGGTTTCGGCGTGAACGAAGTAAGCTCGCTGTGGATCACCGACCAGTTCATGCACGGCAAGCCCAAATCATGGCTCGGCGGCAAGCCCTTCAGCGAAGAAGGCTTCAAAGCCGCCAGCAGCTGGATTGCCAAGAGTTT
>JAYULW010000073.1:0-11239 GCA_043763155.1 Alphaproteobacteria bacterium
TGCACGCTCACGAGCTACGGCGAGGATTTCAAAATGCCTGCGGCCTACGCGCCGCAAAGCATCGCCAACGGGTTCGGTGAATATCTCGCCAAGCAGGGCCTGCGGCAGTTGCGCATCGCCGAAACCGAGAAGTACGCGCACGTCACATATTTTTTCAATGGTGGAATCGAAACGCCTAATGCCGGCGAGGAGCGCATTCTGGTGCCGTCGCCCCAAGTCGCGACCTACGATCTAAAGCCGGAGATGAGCGCCTTCGAAGTCACCGACAAACTCGTCGCTGCAATCGAGTCGCGCCACTTTGATGCGATCGTCTGCAATTACGCGAATGGCGACATGGTCGGCCATACCGGGAATCTCGCCGCGGCAACGCGCGCAATCGAGGTACTCGACGAATGTCTGGGCAGGGTGATCAAGGCCATGCAGGACGCGGGTGGCGAGGTGCTGATTACCGCCGACCACGGCAACGCCGAAATGATGTTCGACCACCACACCCACCAGCCCCACACCGCCCACACCCTGAACCTCGTTCCCGCCCTGTTTGTGTTCGACGCGCTCAAGGGCAAAAAACTGGCAATCCCCGAAGGTGTGCTGGGCGACGTCGCCCCCACCCTGCTGCACCTCCTGCGCATCCCCCAACCCGCCGAAATGACCGGGCGCTCCTTGCTTGCTGATGCGGGCGTATAGCCGCCCCCTCGTTCTGGCCCTCGCCCTGCTGGCAACCCCGGCGGCCGCGGCCAGCCCTGCGCCTCAGGACCAGCTAAAACAAAACCAGGACGCCATTACCCAGGCCAAGGCAGCCCAGGCCAAGCTTCAGGCGGAAAACGCCGAAATCGAATCCGAGCTTTCCAACCTGCAGGCCCAGCTCGTAAAACTTGCCGGCACCGCCCAGCGCTCCGAAAACGAGCTGTCGGGCGCCGAAGACAAACTCCGCATCCTCACCCGCGAGCTGGACGCCAAAACCAAAGAATTCAAATCCCGGCAGGAGCATCTGTCTTCCCTTGTGCAGGCCGCCATTTCCCTAAGCCACACGCCGCCCGAAGCCATGATCATGATGCCCGGCGACGTCACCCGCACCATGAAAGCCGCGCGCGCCCTCAAAATGGCCTCCGAAAGCGTAAAGGCCGAAACCCAGAGCTTAGGCCTGCAACTGGCCGAGCTGCAAAAGCTCAAAGACAAAGTCAGCAAAGACCGCGACGCCATGGCCGACCGCCAGAAAACCCTCGCCAGCCAGCAGCAGGACCTCGTCCAGAAACTCGCCGAACGCAAAACCCTGCAAAAACGTTTAGGCAACGAAGCAGACCAAAACGCGCAGGCCCTCGCAAGCCTCGCCCAGAAAACCAAAGACCTCGAAGAGCTGGTTGAAAATGTCGAGCATGAACGCGCCGCCGCCGCCGAAGAAGAGCGTGCCCGCGAAAGCCAGCGCAAGAAGGCCACCAGCCACTCCTTCGCCGATGCCAAAGGCCACATCAGAAGCCCCGTCTCCGGTAAAGTCACCCAGAAATTCGGCGAGTCCGAAGGCAAAAACGCGACCGCCAAGGGCTTAACCGTTGCTACCCGCGCCCACGCTTCCGTCACCGCGCCGTTTGACGGCGAAGTGGTCTTCACCGGGCCGTTCCTCAAATACGGCCAGATGGTCATCATCCACCATAGTGATAATTTTCACACCCTCTTGGCGGGTTTACAGAAAATTGATGTGGAGGTCGGTCAGTTTCTATTGGAAGGCGAGCCGATTGGTGCTATGGGAGATGATGCGCAAGGCAATGAACTGTATGTCGAGCTACGCAAAGACAACCAGCCCATTGACCCCGCGCCTTGGATGAGCGCCCTTTCCAGGAAAAAATAAGCAAACGAGGAGTCACCGTAGTTCTATGCGCCGCACCCTGAAAACCGTCCTTTTGACCACCCTCGTCATCGCAGCGCCCATCGTCGCTTACGCCGAAAAGAACGACACCCTTGAGCTGCTGGACCTCTTCGGCGAAGTGTTCGACCGCGTCCGCACCGACTACGTGGAAGAAGTAAAGGATTCCGATCTGGTTGAAGCGGCCATCAACGGCATGCTCACCAGCCTCGACCCCCATTCAGGCTACATGAACGAAAAAGCCTACAAGGAAATGCAGGTGCAAACCCGCGGCGAATTCGGCGGCCTGGGCATCGAAGTCACCATGGAAAACGGCCTGGTCCGCGTGGTATCGCCCATTGACGACACCCCCGCCGCCAAAGCAGGCATCAAACCCGCCGATTACATCAGCTACATCAACGACGAAGCCGTCATGGGCCTGACCCTTGCCGAAGCCGTCGAAAAGATGCGTGGCCCCGTTGATTCCAAGGTAAAGCTCACCATCTTGCGTGAAGAGCAGACCGAGCCGCTGGAAGTAACCCTGCAGCGCGCCGTTATCAAAATCAAATCCGTGAAAGAGCGCGCTGAAGGCGACGACATCGCCTATATCCGCCTCACCTCCTTCACCGAACAAACCACTGACCTGATGCGCGATGAATTCAAAAGCATCAAAAAAGACCTGCCCCACCTGCGCGGCGTGGTTCTCGATTTGCGCAATAACCCCGGCGGCCTGCTCGAACAAGCCGTGTCCGTCTCCGACGCCTTCCTGAAACAAGGCGAAGTGGTAAGCACCCGCGAGCGCGACCCCAACAAAACCAAGCGCTACAACGCCCATTCCGGCGATGAACTTGTCGAAGACGATATCCCCATCGTGGTACTGGTGAATAACGGCTCTGCTTCCGCATCTGAAATCGTAGCGGGCGCACTGCAAGACCATAAACGCGCCATCGTGCTGGGCACCAAATCCTTCGGCAAAGGCTCGGTCCAGACCGTGATCCCGCTGACCGAACACGGCGCCATCCGCCTGACCACCGCGCGCTACTACACCCCGTCGGGCCGCACCATTCAGGCCAAGGGCATCACGCCTGACATCGTAGTCCAGCCCGCTAAAATCGAGCCGATCAAACCGGCCGATAAGCTGCGTTCAGAAGCCGACCTCCGCAAGCGCCTCGAAACGCTCGAAGAGAAAAAAGCCAAGCTGCACAAGCCTGAAGCCGAAGACAAAGACGCAGCCGACGCCACCCCCACCGCCGATAAATCCGCTGACAAAGGCGACAAGGACAGCAAGAAAAAAGACATGCCCAAGCTGAAATCCAGCGAGGAAATCGCATCCTCCGAAGACTTCCAGCTGCAGCGTGCCCTCGATCTTTTGCGCGCCGTCAATGTGTACAACCAGGTTGCGCCCGCCACAGACAAATAGCGTAGCACCGCAAGCGGGGATACGATGTCGCTGAAAGACAGGCTGAAAATCAAGCTCAACCCCGCCTTTTACTGGCGGATGTGCCTGTGGCTCTGCTGCATCGCGTTTGCGGCCTTTAGCGTCATGCTTTGGCTGGGTGCCCGCGCTGAAACCACCGACGCGCTGAACTCCTCACGCCGCATCATCATCAAACTGGCCGATGGCAGCTTTGAAAAGCCGCCCCAGCCCGAAGCCATGCCCGAAGCGCCCCCCGGCGCCGGCGGCGAAACCGCAACCCCCACCAGCGACGCAACCACCGCAACCTCCACCGCGGTAGCCACCGCCACCCCAACCGCAACGGCAGAAGCCACCCCCACCGCCATGGCCACCCCCACCCCCACGGCCGTCATCGTCGCCACCCCAACCGTCACCGTTACCCTGCCTGCGCCTGAGCCAGACGCGCCCGTGCCCAACAGCACCGCCGTTGTTCCGCTGAATCCGGTGAAGGAAAGCATGCGCGAAAAACTCTCCGTCGGCACCCTGCCTATCATCGGCCCCGAAGGCAAGCCGTGGCACTATTATTCCAAGCCTTACGCCCTGCAAGGCAACCACCCCATGATCGCAATTCTGGTCACCGGCCTCGGCCAAACCCGCAACGTAACCTCTGCGGCCATCAAGCTGCCTGAAAATATCTCGCTCAGCTTCTCGCCTTATGCGCATGACGTGGGCACATGGAGCAACTCCGCCCGCGCCACCGGCCACGAAGTCTTCATTGACCTGCCCATGGAGCCGACCAACTACCCTGCCTCCGACCCCGGCCCCTACGGCCTGCTCACCAGCAAAAGCAAAGAAGAAAACGTGGCCCACCTGCAATGGCTTATGGGCCGCATTCAGGGCTATGCGGGCTTTGCCACCCCCAACAACGAAACCTATTCCCAAAGCGATGAAAACTTCAAGCTGACCCTGGAACTCATCAACTCCCGCGGCCTGATGCTGTTCATGCCCCACGAGCCGGTACGCAAGGAAACCAAACAGATCATGGACGACAGCAAAATCGCCTACACCATCGCCGATGCGGTGCTGGACGAAGAGCTGTCCTCCGAAGCCATTCAGGAACGCCTGACCGCGCTCGAAAAAGCCGCCACCAAGCACGGCTACGCGGTGGGTTACGCCCGCGGCATTCCGCTCACCATGACTGAGCTGGCCGCATGGTCCGCCAAGCTTGAAGAGCGCGGCTTCACCCTCGTGCCGCTCACCTACGTCACCAGCCGCAAGTTCAAGCAATGACCCAGCTCCCCTACCGCGACGGTGTCGGCATCATGCTGCTGAACGCCAGCAACGAAGTCTTCGTCGCCAAGCGCATAGACATGCGCTCCGAAGCATGGCAAATGCCACAGGGCGGCATTGACCCCGGCGAAACCCCATTACAAGCCGCCCTGCGCGAACTGGAAGAAGAAACCGGCACCAGCAAAGGCGAAGTGATTCAGGAGTGCCCGGAGTGGCTCACCTACGATTTACCCACCGATTTAATTCCCATCATCTGGGGCGGCAAATACCGCGGCCAGAAACAGCGCTGGTTCGCCATGCGCTTCACCGGCAAAGATTCCGATATCAATATCCAGACCGAACACCCCGAATTCTCCGACTGGAAATGGGTGCCCATGCACGAGCTGCCGAACGTCATCGTCCCCTTCAAGCGCGCGCTATATGAGCGCATCGTCGCCGAGTTCAGGAACCTCGCCTGATTATTTCTTCAGCAAATCGCGGATTTCGGTAAGCAGCACTTCCGACGTGGTCGGCGCAGGCGCTGGGGCCTTCTGCGATTCCACCAGCATCTTCGCCTGCAGCTTATTCACCTGCCGCACCAGCATAAACACCGCAAACGCCACGATCAGGAAATTGATGATCTGGTTCAGGAAAATCCCGTAATTGACCGTAGCCGCGCCCGCCGCCTGCGCCTCTTTCAGTGACGCATAGGTCGTCTGCGACAAATTCAGGTACAGCGCCGAAAAATCCAGCCCGCCCGTAATCATCCCGATCGGCGGCATGATGATGTCCTTCACCAGTGAGTTCACAATCCCCGTAAACGCCGCGCCCATAATGATACCCACCGCAAGGTCAACCACATTCCCGCGCGCGATAAATTTCTTGAATTCCACCAGCATAAAACCCCCCAATTATTAGACGGCCCACTGTAGCCGCTACGCCTCAGCCTTACAATCCATCTTTAGCAAAATGCCCTTAAGATATTCATTCTGCGGCAGCTTCGGATGCAGCGGATGGTCAATCCCCGCTCCCGTTTGTTTCAGCGTCACCGGCGCAAATCCCGCCTTCTGCACGCCCTGCACCACCACCTTGTTAAACGCCCCCCGGCTCGCATAATGCGAACACGATGCGGTAAAGAACAGCCCGCCCGGCTTGCACAGCTTTGCTGCCATGCGCGAAACTTTCTCATACCCTTTCATCCCCGCCGCAATGTCCTTTTTGCTTTTCACAAACGCCGGAGGGTCCGCCAGAACCACATCGAACAATTCGCCCGCCTGCGCCAGCCGCTCCATCACCGCAAACGCATCGCCCTGCATGCACATAACCGTTACCCCATTACGCGCCGCCGTCTGCTGCGCCAGCTCCAGCGCGAGCTTAGAACTATCCACCAGCACCACGTCCGAAGCGCCCGCCTTCGCCGCAAGCACCCCAAACCCGCCCGAATGGGAATAAATATCAATCACCCGCTTACCCTTGGAAAGCCCCGCAATCAGCGCCCGGTTATCCCGCTGGTCAAAAAACCAACCCGTTTTCTGCCCGCGCATTACATCCGCAAAATACCAGCAGCCATTCTCCGAAAGCTCCACCAGCGGTGGCACATCGCCCTTCACCACCCGCACTTCCTGCGAAAGCCCCTCGCGCGTACGCGCCCCCACATCGTTACGCAGCACAATGGAAGAGGGGGCCAGCACCCGTTCCGCCGCCTCCAGCCAGTATGGCATCAGCGCGTCCATCCCCGCCGTTCCGCTTTGCGCCACCAGCACATCGCCAAACCGGTCCAGCAGCAACCCCGGCAAAAAATCTCCCTCCGAATGCGCGAGCCGGTAATACGGCACTCCGATGGCTTCCCGCTGCGCCAAGGCCCGCCGTATCCTGCCCTCAAACCAGTTCGCATCAATCGGATCTTTGTTCTTGAGCGAAAGCACCCGGCACGCAATCTGCGACGCCGCGTTATAATACCCCACGCCCATGAATTGCCCCTTGGCATTCTCGATGCTGACCAGAACCCCCGCAGGGGCCGTCAGAAGCTCGGAGGACTCAATATGGTCACTCGCATACACCCATGGCACTCCCGCCGCCACAGCCTCTTCGCAGCCCTTTTTAAGCCGCAATGGGCAGGCGGGCACCAACCCCATGCTTACGCCGCCGCCTTCGCGCGCGTTAAATGAATGAAAATATCCTCAAGGTCGGCCTCGCGCGTGTTCATGTCGCGCACCACAATCCCTGCCGCCTTCACCGCATCCAGCAAATCCTGGATGCCCTGCTTGCTGGGCTTAAAGCTGATGACTAAATGCCCCTCCGCGTCCAGCACCGCCAGCTCCGCAAGGGCAGGGGGCACCGACGACAGCGCCACTCCCGGCGTAATGACCAGCTGCTTGCTGTCAAACGTCCGCAGCAAATTCGCCTTACTATCGCGCGCCACCACTTCCCCGTGGTTGATCACCGCAATCGTATCGCAAAGCTCCTGCGCTTCTTCAAGGTAATGCGTCGTGAGCAGCACGGTCGTACCGCCCTTGTTCAGCATCTTCACATAATCCCAGAGCTGTGTGCGCAATTCCACATCCACACCCGCCGTCGGCTCATCCAGAATCAAAACAGCAGGCATATGCACCAGCGCCTTGGCCACCAGCAAACGCCTGCGCATCCCGCCCGAAAGCCTGCGTGGATGCGTATCGGCTTTATCGCCAAGCCCCATCGAATCAATAATTTCCTGCGTGCGGCGTTTCGCCTTCGGCACGCCGTAATACCCCGCATGGAACTCCAGCGCCTCGCGCACCGTAAAAAACGTGTCCAGCACCAGTTCCTGCGGCACAACACCCAGCGCCGAACGCGCCGCGCGCATATCCTTCTCAATATCATGCCCCATGATTTTCACATCACCAGAGGTCTTGATCACCAGCCCTGCCATAATGTTGATCATGGTGGATTTCCCCGCGCCGTTCGGCCCCAGAAGCCCGAAGAACGAGCCTTTCGGAATCACTAAATCAATGCCCTTCAGCGCCTCTTTATCCGCACCTTTTTTATCGCGGTAGGTTTTACGCAAAGCCGAAATCTCAATTGCGTTATCCATTATCAGCCCCATCGGCATAAGGGTTCTTGTTTTTGCGTATCCGCACCCGGATCGGAATGCCCGGCAGCTTGAACCGCTCGCGCATCGAATTCACCAGATAGCGCATATAGCTTTCCGGCACATCCGACGTGTTGGAGAATAAAATAAAGCTCGGCGGCCGCGCGCTTTTTTGCGTCATGTAGCGAATTTTGATACGCCGCGCACTCACCATCGGCGGGGTATGCTCATCAAGCGCCGCTTCCAGCCAGCGGTTCAGTTCGCCCGTGCCAATTTCAGTATTCCATAGTGCATACACGCTAAAGCACGTCTTGAGCAACGTGCCAATCCCCGTGCCTTCCTTGCCCGAAATGCACACCATCGGCACGCCCTTCACCTGCGGCAAAATCATCTTCAGCCGCGCCTGAATGGCTTTTTCATACGCCGGTTTATCCCCCACCGTATCCCATTTATTCACCGCCAGAACCATGGCCCGGCCCTCTTGCTCCACCAGCGATGCAATGGTCGCCTCCTGCTTTTCCAGCGGCTCCTCGGCGTCAATCACCAGCACCACCACATGCGCATACTGGATCGCGCGCAGCGTATCGGCCACCGCCAGCTTTTCCACCTTCGCCTGCACATTGGCTTTTCTGCGCATGCCCGCCGTATCAATCAGCTTCAGCTTCTGGCCCTTATACGCATAATCAATCGTAATGGAATCGCGCGTAATGCCCGCTTCCGGCCCGGTCAGCACGCGTTCTTCGCCCAGCATCTTATTCATAAGCGTGGACTTGCCCACGTTAGGCCGCCCCACAATCGCGATCTGCATCGGCGTATCAATATTTTCAACAACCTTAGGTTCCGCGCCCGCCTTATCATAAGGTGCCAGCGCGTCATAAAGCTCCACCAGCCCTTCGCCATGCTCCGCCGAAATCGCCACCGGCTCTCCCAGCCCCATGCCGTGGGCTTCCGCAATCGCAGTCCGCGCCTTGCCGCCTTCAGCCTTATTCACAATCAAAATAACCGGTGTGCCGGACTTGCGCACGATTTGCGCAAAATACTTATCAATCGGCAAAACGCCCACGCGCCCATCCACCACCAAAAGCGCAACATCCGCGTCTTTAATCGCCTGCTTGCTCTGGTCGGTCATGCGCGCAGCCAAAGAGCCTTCTTCGGCGTCTTCAAGCCCCGCAGTATCCACCACCGTAAATTCCATGCCGCCCAGCGATGCGTCACCCTCGCGGCGGTCGCGCGTCACCCCCGGCTGGTCGTCCACCAGCGCGTGGCGCTTGCCCGTCAGCCGGTTAAACAATGTTGATTTGCCCACATTCGGGCGGCCCACGATAGCAACGGTAAAACTCATGCCACCCCCTGAGGAGCAACTGCGGCGGCTAGCCCCATTGAGGGGCGCAGCAGGCGCGGCGCTTGAGCGCGAGGGGGCAGGGCGAGCGTCATAATGTTACCGGATCGAATAAAGCGTGGCATCTTGCCCGACGAGCAGGATTTGCCCACCAGCAACCACAGGCGACGTGAACACATTGTCGGGAATCTCGATGGTGTTTTCAAGCTGGCCCGTATTTGCCGCCACCACGAACATCTGCCCGTTAGAACCCACAACCACCAGCTTGCCGTCCACCAGCACAGGCCCTTTAAGCGTAATGGGGTGCGTCTTTTCGTCCGGCTTTTCATAGCGCGGCAACTGCACCGTCCAGCGGATATGCCCGTCGAATTTCAAGAAGCACACCAGCGCATTGGTATTAGTCACCATAAACAGCGAATCGCCCGAAAGCCACGGCGTGTTCAGCGAGCCGATGGGCCGCTCCCACGAGCGCTGGCCGTTAGCAATGCCCTGCACCGAAACCATGCCGCCCGAACTCACCGAAACCACGACCTGCCCGTCAACCACCGGATCGCCGCCGATGCCCGAAAGCAGCGCGGAAGCTTGCGTGTTTTTGCCCGAAGAGAGCGCCTCGCTCCATTGTTCCTTACCGTCAGCCACGCCCAGCGCATAAATTTCGCCTGAGGAATACGGCACAATCACCATCTCGCCCGCAACCGTCGGCGACACGGAAGTCATAATGCCCGCAGCTTCCGTAATGCCGCGCTGCGTCCACTGCGTTTCGCCATCAGACGTATTCAGCGCGAACACCTGGTTATCCAGCGTCACCACAAACAGCTTGCCCGCGCCCACGCCCGGCGCCGAGCGCAGCGGCGCATGCAGCGCCTTGTGCCATTTTTCCGCACCCGTCGCCGCGTCAAACGCCGCAACCACACCCCGGCCCGAAACCGCATACAGCGTGCCCTGGTCGAATGCCAGACCCCCGCCAATCGTATCTTCATCGTCTTCACCCGCAACACCCTTCGAGCGCCACAGCACCTTCTCGATGTCGGCCTCGTCATGCGCGGTGATGTGCCCTTGCGCATCCATCGCATACACGCGGTTCTCGCCCACGACGGGGCGCGGCACCAGCATATGGGTAAATGCGTCGCCTTCGCCCACACCCACACTCGCCCGGTGGCTCATGTCGCCGCTAATGGCAAGGTTGGAATTCTGCGCCGTAAAATTATTCGAGGCCTGCGCCCAGTCACTATTCGCATTTACCGCAGGCAGGCTAAACGGCACCTGCTGCGCTTCCGCATCCGCCGTAAGCTCGGCAACCGCGGGCACCACGGAAAGGCGCGTGCCTTCCAGCTTCGGCTCCACCTTTTCCGAACCGCCCATCCAGCTAGGCAGCGAGCTGCACCCGCCAAGCGCGGTGCATAACAGCAAAAGCGAAAGAGCGCGGCCCTTATTCATTGCCAGCCTGTCCTTGCGTATCGTCATTTCCTTCCTCCTTGCTGCCTTCTTTCTGCAACCGGTCAGGCGCAAGATATTGCAGCGCCTCAGTCACCCGCCCATGCATGGAAACGGGGATTTCCTTATCGCGGTACAGCGCTAAAAACTGCGCCACCGCATTATCGTTCTTGCCCATTTTCAGCAGGCGCCACGCACGCGCCTCGCTCTGGGTGTAAAAGAACGCCGAGCCCTTCATCGGCTTGGGCACATCCGTACCTTCAACCGGCAGCATCAGCTTTGCCAGCTGCCCGAAAACCGGGTCATGCTCCGCAAGCGTCTGGTAGGTTTTATAGGCGCCCTCATGGTCCGAAAGCGCGTTTTGCGCCTGTGCCTTGCGTAAGAGCGAAATGCCGTAATAGCTCGAAGAAGGATCTTCCGACAGCGCGTCGAACACGGTAATCGCGCCCTTGTAATCTTCGATATTCAGGCGGTCTATGCCTTTGATGAATTCCGAGGTGCGCTCCATCGCCTTGGTCTGCGTGTAATTCTGCCAGATCACCACCCCGATGGTGATCAGAATCACGATCAGGCTCACCCCCACCATGACTTTGCCGAAGCTGTGCCACAATTTGTCGTAGCGCTCGCGCTTGATGTCGTCTTCAATTTCGCGGAACAATTCGCTCATGCGCTACTCCCATTCAATGGTGCCGGGGGGTTTGCTCGTAATGTCGTACACCACGCGGTTCACGCCGCGCACTTCATTGGTGATACGGCTCGAAACCCGGCTTAAAAACTCGTGGCTGAAATGATAATAATCCGCCGTCATCCCGTCGGTGGAGGTCACCGCACGCAGTGCCAGCACATAGTCGTAGCTGCGCGAATCACCCATCACGCCCACACTGCGCACCGGCAGCA
>JAYULW010000074.1:0-9205 GCA_043763155.1 Alphaproteobacteria bacterium
GGGGCGGCGGGGGAGGCTCGCCCTGCTCACCGGGGGGCGGTGGCGGCGGAGCATCACCGGGAGGATGATCCCCGAAATGGTGTTCGGGCATATCCTGCGAGAGTTTTTCGGCAAAATGCTCGCGTTCTTCGACGGACATTTTGCTGATCTTGTCAATCACACGGCTTTGGGTTTGCTTGCGCATGGAATCCATCAGCTCATCCATCTGTGCGAAATGGGCGCGGATATCTTCCTGGCTTACGGGGCCATCCTTCAGCTTGGCGGCGAGCTCCTGACGAAGCGCGCGCATTTTCTGGAAGTTCTCCTGACCTTGCGCGAAGTCGGCTTTCATTTCCTCAGGGCTGAAAAGGCCTGAAGGGCTGATGAAGGGCGGTGGCGGCGGGCCACCTGCACCGGGTTCGTGGTCGTGGTCGTGGTCGCGGTCACCACCGGAAGATTTGCCGCGCGACATGGCGTCCATGCCCTTCTTTACGCCGGGCTGCAATACGGCATGCACGTTTGGCGGTGGCGGCGGGGGAACCATGCTCATGCGGCCAAGCACGAACGCCAACAGGAAGATGTTGAGCGTGACAGAGCAGATGATGACCATGCGCCCTTTTTTTTGTTGTTCTGTATTCATAGCATTACCTCGTGGATAGTTTTAGGGCCGAGAATCACTGTATCGAAGTTGATGGCATTTGTCTGTGACACGGAAAGCACTTCGTCGGCAGTTTCGAGCGAGGCGCCGCCCATCCAGAACCCGCAGATGGCCACAGCGGCCACGGCACTTGCGTTTTTGAACCAGCTGGCGCGGGTAAGCGGCACTATTTTACTTTCCTGCTTCAGGGTGCGGGCCTGCAAGATGATGCCTTCGAGCAATGCGGGGTCGGCATCTTCCACCGTGTAGCTGTCAAGACAGCGATTGAGCTTCTCTTCGTTATGATCCATTTTTCAGCTCCAATCGTGATTCCGTCAATTCTTGTTTTAAGGTGGCGCGGGCGCGAAACAGCAACTGCTGAAAGGCGCCAAGGCCAAGACCGAGTGTTTCGGCAGCCTCCTGGTTGGCCACCTCTTCGTAATATGTCAGCACCAGCGCGGCGCGCTGGCGGGCATTTAACCGCTGCAACCCCTCTTGTACGCGCCGGGACTGCTGCTGCGCCATGATCGCATTATCGGCGGGCATGGCGGTGTCGGCAATCAGCTCCAGATCTACCTTCGCCAGGGGAATGACCTTGCGGCGGTGGTCGGAGCAGGCATTAAACAACACGCGGTAAAGCCACGTGGTGAACTTGGCGCGCGGTTGCCAGCGGGGCGCTTCGTTCCATATTTTCAGGCACACTTCCTGCGCTACGTCTTCGGCGTCCTGCCTGTTTGACAGCATGCGCTCGGCAAAGCGGACACAAAAGTTCAAATGCCTATGCACCAGCTGGCGGTACGCGGCCATGTCCTGCTGGGCAATGCGGGCCATGAGCGCGTGGTCGTTATCTTCGGGTTCCAAAACGTGTCCTTCCGGCCATTTTTTTGGCGCGATTATGTACGCATACCTATATAACGCAACGGGCGCGGGAATGCTTACGGTGTTTTTCACTTATTTTGGAAATAAAGCGGCTTAGCGGCTGGTTTTGGGGCCGGGCCTGAGGGGAAGCGGGCCTTGCAGCTTGCTTGTATGGTTGGCTTTGCCTGTCAGCATTTCCGAAACATGCGCAATATCCTGCGCGAGGGCTTCATCTACTGCCGCGCCGCCGGGGGTGCGCAGGGCCTTTTCCAGATGGTCTACGGCTGCTGCCATGCCCAGTGCTTTCACCTGATTCGAATCCATGGGCACGATTTTCAGGCTGCCATAGTCAATTTCGTTTTTGGGGTTATTGTTCAGGTAGCCGTCTTTCATATCTTTGCTGAGGGTAGACAAGAAATCGCCGACCAGAAGCGGGCTTACCTGACCGGTATAGGTATAGTTGCCCTGACCGTGGGTGGCCTGAATTTTTTTCATTTCCTTGACGTCGGAATCAATCTGGTCTTGCGCTTTGTTGATGTTGGCGCGGCGTTGCTCACGCGGGGTCAGCACCACCGGCACGTCGTCGGATTTGGGGATTACATATTCTTTGAAAGGTGCGGCACCGCTTTTGTAGGGCATGTTGCCTTCGCGCTCGGCGCGGAAGGCAACCATGAGTTCGCGGTAGCTGGCATCGAGCATGGTGGAGACAGCGTGGCCGTTGGCGGTGTTTGCGTCTTCGATGTTTTCGATGACTTCCATGGCGGCGGCGGTGCGGTTCTTTTTCTCGGTGTTTACGAGGTCGGAATAATCGTGGCGGGCAAGGGTGAGGATGTCGCGGGTGGTGGCCACATTGCCTTTGACGCGGGCGGCATTGGTTTCGGCGTCTTTGCTGCGGTTGCGCTTGGTGAAGGCATCGGCGGCACCGTAATGGTCGTTGGCGTCTTCGCGGGCTTCAAAGGCAGCGCTGGCAGCGCCGCGCGCGCGGGTTTCCAGCAGGCCGGGAACGGGCACCTTAGAATAGCGCGGCATCCGGGTGTCGAGGGCAAGGGCGAAGAAACGCTCCAGCAAACCATCAACGCCTAATTCCTTGGCGAGCTTGCTGGGTTCGGCGGGCTTTGCATCTTCTTTTTCTACGCGTGGGGGCAGCGGCGTGGAGGAAGCGCGGCGGCGGGCGCGTTCTTCCGCGGGGTTGATAACTGACTGCTGAATGGTTTCTGCTACGCCGGCAAGGTTATTGAAGGTGCCGGGTGCGGGTGCGGGGGGAATCTGGCGGCGCTGGCCGAAGCGCGGCGCGGGGCCTTGGGCTAATAAAACTTCGGGTTTTTTGGAATCGGAATTATCGGCCATGATGCGCTCCCTTGGCTAAATATTAACAAGGGTCTAGCATTTTTAGGGGAATGCGACAAGTACATTAACTGCGTTATTGTATTTCAGGCACTTACAAAGGTTAACGGTGCAGTACGCTGTCTACGATGTAATTGCTGTTATCCTGAGCTGCCAAGCCAAGGCGGCGGAAACACTCCACAAGCGCATTGTCGGCCTTGCCGCCGAAGGTGCTTTTAATTTCGGTGGTGGAGGTCAGGAAATTGATGGCCACCTTGTCGTAATAAGCGCGCGAGGTGCAAGGCGGCGAATCGCGCCAGCAGGATTCGTAATTGGTGATGCCGACCAGCGTTCCGTTGACATTCAGGCTTACGCCGCTCGTGCCGATATGGTTGTAGTTTTCTATTTTGGGCGTGGGTTCCTTGCCGGAATCCACGTAGGCCTTGTACAGGATTTTGATCTTGTCGGTGTCTTTGGAGGTGCAGTTGAGCGCGTAGGCGGGCATGGCGGTGGTGAGGCTTGCCAGCACTGCAAAACATAAGGAAAGACGCGGATGGGACATGGCTTCTATACAGTCGTTGTTTGGCTGTATTTTACCATATTCAGCGAGGCTATAGCAATACTTATGGAATACCACAGCAGCAGGGCGGGCCAGTTGGAGAAGAAGCTCTGGGTGACCATAAGGGGGAAGAAATGCATGGCCATAACGCCAAGGCTGAGTGCGGCCATGATGCGCCCTGCCCCGCGGTTTGCCTTGGTTGCGCGCCATGTTTCACGCGTGAGGGCGGCGACAAGCAGGAGGAAGGCCAGCAGGCCGGGTACGCCTAATTCTGCGAACCATTCCACATAGGAATTATGGGGGTGGAGGTTGCAATCGGAGACCTGGCCGCTGTCTTTGTAGGCGGGGCATAGTTCGCGGAAGCCCTTTAGGCCCGCGCCCGTTACAGGGTGGGACGAGCCGATCTGGTAGCCGACCCAGCTTAATTCGCCGTAAGAGGAGGTTTTGAAGTTTTCGATGTTGGTGGAAAGCCACGCGAGGCGCTGCTGCAGCACGGGCTGGGTGTAGAGCAGGCCCAGCGAGAGGACGATGGCGGTGGCGGCGGCAAGCAGGCTTTTAGCGCGCAAAGTGGGTTCGGCAAGTACGAGGGTTGCGATGAGGACGCCCAGCGCCAGCAGGCAGCTGAAGAATGCCGTGCGCTCGCCCGAAAGCATGACGGTGGCGACGCTTATGACCAGCAGGGCGAGTGTGCCCCAGATGGCGCGGGGGCGTTTGGCCTGCATGGCCTGATAGAGCAAAATGGCGCAGGCGGGGAAGCAGAGCTTGGCGATGAAGATGCCGACTTTGACATTATCCATGGGGCCGGTGAGGCGGTAATTGGCGTTGGGCACATGGCCGGTGAGCGATACACCGAAATGATATTGCCACACGGTGTCAATAATGACGAGGCAGAGCATGAAGGCAATGTTCAGCGCGCAAAGGCGCAAGGATTTGGCGGGAACCAGAACCCAGAACACCAGCGACGCATAGAGCAGCCCCCAGCGCGCCCATGGGCCTGCGACTTTGAAGGATTCGCGGATGTCGGTGGCGAACAGGCTTGCGGTGAGCATCCACAGCCACGCTAAGGCGCAGGCGCGTATGACGGGGTTTTTAAGCCAGCGCCAGTTTTTGGTTTGCCAGCTATGCAGCAGGAACAGCACGGCGAGCGCGGCCCCTGCCCCGTCGCTGATGCCGCGGCTTACGATTAAAAGCCATGGCACGAGCAGGCACAATGCCAGCGCAATACGCTCCAGAAGCGGGGCGGGAAATAACTGGCAAAGGGAGTTTTTCAGGGTCATGTATCGTTATTACCTGATTCCCCATGGGATACAATTGCTATTGTTTGCGAGTATATTATACTCTGCTATGGCTGGCTTAACATTTTTCAGAAATGCCTTATGCGCACTACGCCTTATTTCATTGCTTTCCTTTTGGCCATTGCGTGCGCGCCCGCTTTTGCGGATACGGGCGAAAGCCCGGCCATGATGCAGGTGCGCCAAGACGCCGACCGGGGCAATGTGGACGCGCAAAACGCGATGGCGGATGCGTATTTCCATGGGCTGGGCGAACAAAAAAACCCGTTAGAGGCGATTCGCTGGTGGCGCAAGGCGGCCGATCAGGGCAGCGGCACGGCGTATTCGCTGCTGGGCACGGTGTATTATCAGGGTATTGGTGTGCCGAAGGACAGCGCGGAAGCGGTGCGCATGTGGCAAAAGGGCGCAGAAAAATACGATCTGGACGCGCAGAGCCAGCTTGGGTTTGCGTATTTGCTTGGCGATACGGTGCCGCGCAATTTTACGCAAGCTTACATGTGGTTTAATATCGCTGCGAGCAATGGCGATAAGAATGCGCCCAAAAACCGTGACTCGATTGCACAGAGCATGACCGCCGATATGGTGAGCGAGGCCCAACAGCTGGGCAATGAGTGGATGCAGCAGCACCCGCGCGGGCCAACCGCGCAAGCCGCCGCCACCAAGCCTTAAAGCCTTACGGCAATGCCGTTTTGCTGCATGCTTTCTTTCACCTGCCTGATGGTGAAGGTGCCGAAATGAAAGACGGACGCAGCTAAAATTGCATCGGCTTTGCCTTGGCGCACGGCGTCGGTGAAATGCTGCAGTGTGCCGATGCCGCCGGAGGCGATGACGGGGATTTTCACAGCTTCGGAGATAGCGCGGGTCAGTTCGATGTTGGTTCCCTGCTTGGTGCCGTCGCGGTCCATGGAGGTGAGCAGGATTTCGCCTGCGCCATAAGATGCCATGCGTTTGGCCCACTCTACCGCGTCAATACCTGTGGGGTTGCGGCCGCCATGGGTGAAAATTTCGAATTTTCCGGGGGCTACCTGCTTGGCGTCAATGGCAACCACAATGCATTGGGAGCCGAATTTTTCGGATGCTTCGCCCACGAATTCGGGGCGTTTTACGGCGGCGGAGTTGATGGACACCTTATCCGCGCCTGCCAGCAACAGATTGCGGATGTCTTGCACCTCGCGCACGCCACCGCCCACGGTGAGCGGCATGAAGCAGGCTTCGGCCACTTTGGAAATCACATCAAACAGGATGCTGCGGTTGTCGGAGGTGGCGGTGATGTCGAGGAAGGTCAACTCATCCGCGCCTTGGGCATCATAGAGTTTGGCTTGGGCGACGGGGTCGCCCGCATCTACCAGCTCGACAAAATTCACGCCTTTGACGACACGGCCATCTTTGACATCGAGGCAGGGAATGATACGGGTTTTAAGCATTGCCTTTCCTTTTGCGGCGCAAAGCCCAGACGGCGCCGATGCCGATTAAGACCCAGATGAAGTTTACGAACATGGAGGCGAAGGCGGATTTGGCGAAGGAATAGATGGTGAGGAGCGCACCGGCGATGATGTTGGCATTTTGGTAGCCCATGCTGTCGCTGGCGATTTTTTTGAACGAGAGCATGGCATAGGCTACGAGCAGGATGAGTGCGCCTGCCCAGCCGATGGCTTCGGTCACAAATTCGTTCATTTGGTGGCTGCCAGTGCTTCGGCGGGGTTGATTGCGCCTTCGTAAAGGGCGCGGCCAAGGATGCAGCCTTCGATGCCCATATTCACCAGTTCGTTGTAGCGCTTTATGTCTTCCAGCGAGGAAATGCCACCGGAGGCGATGACGGGGGTGGTGAGGGATTCGGCGAGGTTCAGGGTTTCTTCAAAGTTCGGGCCTTGCATGGCGCCGTCGCGGGCGATGTCGGTGTAGATGATGGCGGAGACGCCTACGTCCTCGAATTTTTTGGCGAGATCTACGGCGGATTGGTCGGAGACTTCGGCCCAGCCGTTGATGGCGACTTTGCCGCCTTTGGCGTCAATGCCGACCGCGATCTGGCCGGGGAACAGACGGCAGGCCTCTTTGATGAGGAGCGGGTTGCGGAGCGCCGCAGTGCCAAGAATGACGCGGGAGATGCCAGCATCCAGCCATGTTGCAATCATGTTGATGTCGCGGATGCCGCCACCGAGCTGCACAGGCATGGTGACACGGGCGAGGATGGATTTTACGGCGGCTTCGTTTACGGGCTTGCCTTCAAACGCGCCGTTCAGGTCCACGATGTGGAGCCATTCGAAGCCCTGGCTTTCAAACACTGCGGCTTGGTTTGCGGGGCTGTCGGAGAAGATGGTGGCTTTGTCCATTTCGCCGCGAAGCAGGCGGACGCATTTACCATCTTTTAAGTCAATTGCGGGGTATAGGATCATACGAGTGTGGTTATCGGTTCGAGGTTTTTATAATAGTATTTTCCGGCGATCATTTTGGCGTTCACATATTCGTGCGTGGGCAACAGGCCCCAGCAGACATAGCCGCTTTCTTCGTAAAGCTTGATGGCGGCTTCCTGCGTTTCGCGCACCGATAATTTCAGTACTGAAAAACCCTGTGAGCGGGCTTCGCGTTCGGCGGCTTCCAGCAATGAGCGGGCGAGGCCGTGGCCACGTGCCCAAGGGGCTACGAAATGGGCTTCGATACTTGCGGCGAATGAGGAGGTTTCTTTGCTGATACCGGGCTTGAGCAGCTGGACGCTGCCAGCGAGGGTTCCGTCGAGGCGGCCCGCGAAGAGGACGCGGTCGGGGACAACCAGCACGCCTTTCCAGTAGGTTTCCATGACGTCTTTGCCGGGGGGTACGACCCAGTTAAAGCCGATGCCATCGCGGATGGCATCTTCGGTGGCCTGCACTAGCTCGGTCAGATCGGCATGGCGAAACTCGCTCATACGCTCGATACGGGTGGCCATTACGTGTTCCTCACTGTTTTGCCTTTAAAGGCTTATAAAGTTTTTTAGCAGGCGCAGCCCGGTTTCCTGACTCTTTTCAGGGTGGAACTGGGTGCCCATGATATGCCCCTGCCCTACCATTGCGGTTACGTTTTGTCCATATGCAACTGTGGCGAGGATATCAGAGGGGTTTTTACATACCGCATGGTAGGAATGCACGAAATAGGCGTGCGCGCCTTGGTTTATGCCGGAAAGCAGGGGGTGGGAGGCTTGGATTTCCAGCTCGTTCCAGCCCATGTGGGGGATTTTGAGGGTGGGGTCCTGGGGTGTGAGCATGGTTACTTCGCCCTTTAGCCAGCCGAGGCCTTGGTGGGTTCCGTGCTCGTGGCCCTGCTCAAACAGCATTTGCATGCCGACGCAGATGCCGAGGAAATTCTTTTGCTTTTCGCGCACCTGCTCTTCGAGGGCGTCGAGCATGCCGGGGACAGATTTGAGGCCGTTCATGCAATCGGCATAGGCACCGACGCCGGGCAGGACAATGTGGCTTGCGGATGCGAGGTCGGAGGCGCTGGCCGTTACGGCGACATTGGTTCCGGCGACATGCTCGAAGGCTTTCGCCACGGAGCGGAGGTTGCCGGAGCCGTAATCAATGATGGCGACGCGCATTGGCTTTAAGCGGCGGCTGCGAAGCAGCGGTCGAAATAACGCTGCTCGGCACGCAGCTTGCTGTCGGCGACCGCTACGTCGGAAAACAGGTACCCGCGCTTGCTGAGGTTGGAGCGCAGCCAATCGTTGGCGGCGAAACCTACCCAGAAATGCATGCCGATATCCAGCACGATGACACCCGCAGCGCCCAGCAGGCCAGCACGCGCGATGAACATGAGCGATACTTCAAAGCCCATGAGCAGGATTGCGGTGAGCCACAGGCGCTGGTAGAGCGCCCAGAACAGCGGAATCAGGAAGGCGGGGAAGTTCATGCCTTCCTTGATAAAGAGGGGCTTTTGCGTCGAAAGCGGGGTTTCGGGCTGCAAATGTACGGTGTAGATGCGCATACGGTTGAACATCAGAGGCTGCCCCCAAGCGTGCCCTTGGTGGAGGGGATTTCATCGGCTTTGCGCGGGTCAATGGTGATCGCGTCGCGCAAAGCCCTGGCGAGGCCCTTGTAGCAGGATTCGACGATGTGGTGGTTGTTCAGGCCGTAGAGGTTTTCGACATGCAGGGTTACGCCCGCGGCAAACGCAAAAGCCTGAAACCACTCGCGGAAGAGTTCGGTGTCCATTTCGCCGAGTTTGGGCTTGGTGAACTCCACTTTCCAGACGAAATACGGACGGCCGGAAATATCTATGGAGACGCGGGTGAGCGTTTCGTCCATGGGGATATAGGCGTGGGCGTAGCGGGTGATGCCTTTGCGGTCGCCGAGGGCTTTGGCGAAGGCTTCGCCGACTGCGATGCCGGTGTCTTCGGTGGTGTGGTGGTAATCAATATGCAGGTCGCCTTTGGCTTCCATGGTGAGGTCCATGAGGCTGTGGCGGGAGAGCTGTTCCATCATGTGGTCGAGGAAACCGATACCGGTGGACACGGTGTATTTGCCGCTGCCGTCGAGGTTCAGGTCGGCGCGGATGGAGGTTTCCTTGGTTTTGCGTTCTACGGTTGCT
>JAYULW010000075.1:0-5802 GCA_043763155.1 Alphaproteobacteria bacterium
AGCGCGCGCGCTTCGACAAGATGCTTGGTTCACAGGAAATCGGCACGCTGATTACGGCGATTGGGACCAGCATTGGGCGCGAAGAATTTAATATTGAAAAAGCGCGTTACCACAAAATCATTATCATGACCGATGCTGACGTGGATGGTTCGCACATTCGCACGTTGCTGCTGACGTTCTTCTTCCGCCAGATGCGCGAATTGATTGATAAGGGCTACCTCTACATCGCGCAGCCGCCGCTTTACAAGATGAAGCGCGGGCAGTCTGATGTGTATTTGAAAGACGATGAAGCGCTGGAAAAGCATCTTATCACGACCAGCCTTGATGATGCTACGCTTACGCTTGCGGGCGGTAAGCAGGTGGCGGGTGAAGAATTGCGCAAAGCGCTTGAAATCGCCAGCCAGCTTACGGTTGCGGCGACCGCGCTTTCCAAGCGCATGCCGCTGACGCTGGTGGAAGCAGGCGCTTTGGCGCATGTGTTTGACGGCAAGCAGGGCAGCCCGGAAAAGGCGAAAGCATGGGAAAAAGCATTGCTGCGCGCGCAGGGGGACAACGCTGGCTGGACGGTTGGGTTTGAAAACGGTTCGTTCCGCATTAAGCGCGTAAAGCGCAGTGTTGAAGAATTGTACATTATGGATGAGCGCGTGTTGCTGTCCAAAGATGGCCATGATATTGCGGCGAAGGCTGCGTATCTGGACGAGTTCTTCAATGGCGCGGCCACGCTTTCACGCAAGGGCAACTCGCTGGAAGTGGCGACGCCTTCGGCGCTGTACCAGACCATGATGGAATTCGCACGCAAGGGCAGCAGCATCCAGCGCTTCAAAGGGTTGGGCGAGATGAACCCGGAACAGTTGTGGGACACCACCCTGAACCCGGAAACCCGCCGCCTGCTGCGCGTGACGATTGACGATGCGGCCGAAACGGAAACCATCTTCTCGACGCTGATGGGTGATGTGGTGGAACCGCGCCGCGACTTTATCGTGAGCAACGCCTTGAAAGTATCTAACCTCGACGTGTGAGGCTGGCTAAGGCTTTCCGTACCATTCTTTGACGAGGCCTTGCGCCGCTGCGGTCGGCGAGAGCAGGCCCTTGGCAACTTTATGCTCGGTTTTGTGCAGCTGGGCGGAAATGGCGGGGTGGTGGAGGAAGCGCTCCAGCACGGTTTCGCGGATTTCTTTCCACATCCATGCTTTGGCTTGTTGCTCGCGGCTTTCTTTCATTTCGCCGCAATCGGCCATGATGCGGGCGAACTCACCGACATTCTGCCAGATTTCGTCTATGCCTTCGTTGGCGAGGGCTGAGCAGATGACGGCTTTGGGTTGCCATTTGGTGCTGGTGGGGTGGAGCATGCGAAGGGCTGCGGCGTAGTCGCCGCGCACGCGTTTGGCTTGGTTTTTCTGGTCGCCGTCGGCTTTGTTTACGATGATCATGTCGGCCATTTCGACGATGCCTTTTTTGATGCCTTGCAGCTCGTCGCCGGAGCCGGGCAATAACAATAACAAGAACATGTCTACCATCTGGGAGACTTCAGTTTCGGATTGGCCGACGCCTACGGTTTCGACCATGATGATGTCGTAGCCTGCGGCTTCACATAATAAGAGCGCTTCGCGGGTGCGGCGGGCGACGCCGCCGAGACTGCCGCCGGTGGGCGAGGGGCGGATATATGCCTTATCATCCTGCGAGAGGCGGGCCATGCGGGTTTTGTCGCCCAGTATGGAGCCGCCGGTGCGGGCGCTGCTGGGGTCAACTGCGAGGACGGCGACTTTGTGGCCCTGGTCAATCACGTGGCTGCCAAAGGCTTCGATGAAGGTGGATTTGCCGACGCCGGGAACGCCGGTGATGCCGATGCGGATGGATTCTCCGGTGCGGGGAAGAAGTTCGGTGAGGAGTTTCTGGGCTTCCTGCTGGTGGTCTTCACGCGTGGATTCGACCAGCGTGATGGCGCGGGCGAGGGCGGCGCGATCACCGGATACGAGTGGTTCAATCAGTTCGTCAGCTAGGCTCATATCACTTTGAAATCATACTGGTGGTGCATTGGCAAGCTTTAAGCATGGGCGCGTTATTTTTCCTGCTGCAGGGCGAGCAAGTCGGGGCGGATGGCTTGCTGCCATATATCATACGTAGGGTAGGTAAGATGGGTGTGGTCGGGCATGTAACATTGCGGCGAGAGGCTTCCGTCGGGTTGCAGGAGCAGGTTGCCAATGTCTTTGAAGGCGATGTGGTGGCGGGTGGCCAAGCCAGCGAGGAGCGTATTCAGCTCGGTGATTTCCTGGCGCAGGCTGGGGACGGTGGCGCGCTCGGCAGGCAGCACGCCCATGAGCAAGAGCCGGGTTTTGGGGCTTAAGCGCTGGATGTCGGCAATCAGGGCTTCGATTTCCTGCGCGGTTTGGGCGGGCGGCATGCCGTAGAGCAGGTTGTTGACGCCGATCATGATGATGGCGGTGGCGGGGTGGCTTGCCAGCTCACCGTGGGTTATACGCCAGCGCAGGTCGCACACACGGTCGCCGGAAAAACTGAAATTTGCAGGATTAGCACCGGGAATGTTTTGCGCAAGCCGCGTTTGTGCATAGTAGCCGATGGAGTCGCCAAGCATTAGCAGGTTGGGTTTTTGCAGGTGGGCGGTTTTGACGTAGCTCAGATGGGACAGCATTTCGCCTTCGCCGCCGATAAGAGTGACGCGCGCCCAGTATAATGGGATAAGGGCCAGTATTAATACCGCTACGCCGCCCACAATATTGCGCGCGTTTTTGGTCATGGGTAATTGGAGAAGATTTTTACGAGGTGGGGGTCGTTTGCGATGCGTTGCGGGGTGACGATATCGCCCTCCATGATGCGGGCGTAGCATTGCTCAAAGGTGATGCCCGCTTCCTTGCAGGCGGGGTAATTTTGCCAGCGTTCTTCGATGATGGATTTCACGTAGCGGTTATTGATGAAAAGGCTGCCGATTTTTTCGGGGCTGGAGAGGGGCACGCCAGATTCGTTATAGGCGAGGTAATCCAGCTCGCTGCAATAGATGGCGTCTTTGCCGGGGGAGAAATAAAAGTCGTAAGGCAGGCCGATGAGGGTGCGGGCGGTGGCTACGATTTTACCGCCTTTTTTGGCTGTGAGGCCTGTATAGCGGTAAACGGCGAAGCGCTGGAAGATGCCACGGCTGATCCATGTGTGGAGCGGGGTTTCGGTGACGTGGCGACCTGCTTCGATGACAGAATAATCGCCATTGCCGTTATCGCTTACGACACCGGTGTGGATGTAGATGCTGAGGCTGGCCATCATGATAGCGAGGGACTGGCCGGTCCATGAAGACTGAAAGACAAGATCGCCGTTTTGCAGCGGGGGCAGGTCTTTTTCGTTCAGGGTGGAAAGATAAGCGCAGTACAGCGCGAGGATGACCAGCGCGCGGAAAAGTAGTTTTTTGAAGTTTAGCGGTTTCACGCGGCCTTGCGTTTCTTTTCTACGATATCAATAATTTTCATGGCGGCGGCGGGAATGTTGGTGCCGGGGCCAAAGATTTCGGCCACGCCTACCTTATATAAAAATTCGTAATCCTGCGCGGGAATAACGCCGCCGCAGATGACGAGGATGTCGGAGCGTCCTGCTTTTTTCAGGGCGTCAATGAGCTGGGGAACGAGGGTTTTGTGCCCGGCGGCGTGGGAAGATACGCCAACGAGATGCACGTCGTTTTCGATGGCTTGCCGTGCGACTTCTTCGGGCGTGGCGAACAAGGAACCCACGTCAACGTCGAAGCCCATGTCGGCAAATGCCGTGGCGATGACTTTGGCGCCGCGGTCGTGGCCGTCCTGACCCATTTTGGCGACCAGCATGCGGGGGCGGCGGCCTTCGGATTTGGCGAAAGCGGCGACGCGGTCGAGTACGGGTTTCAAGGTTTCGTCCTTTTCATATACGGAGCCATACACACCGGAGATGGTGCGCACTTCGGCGTTGTAGCGGCCATAGATTTTTTCAAGGGCGGAGGAAATCTCGCCCACGGTTGCGCGCTGCCTTGCGGCTTCCACGGCTAGTTCCAGCAGGTTTCCGGTTTTGTCTTTGGCGGCGGTGGTGAGGGCTTCGAGGGAGGCCGCCACTGCTTTTTCGTTGCGGGTTTTGCGAATGTCGGTGAGGCGTTTGATTTGCGATTCGCGCACGGCGGCGTTGTCAATGTCGAGGATCTCGATGTCGTCTTCTTTTTTGAGGGTGTATTTATTTACGCCCACGACAACATCTTCCACGCGGTCGAGCCTTGCTTGTTTGCGGGCGGCGGATTCTTCGATTTTTTGTTTGGGAATGCCGGCCTCGATGGCTTTGGTCATGCCGCCGACTTCGTTGGCTTCGGCAATCAAAGCTTCGGCGTGCTTTACTAAACTATTGGTGAGGGACTCGATATAATAGCTGCCGCCTAAGGGGTCTACGACATTGGTAATGCCGGACTCGTGCTGGATGACGAGCTGGGTGTTGCGGGCGATGCGGGCGGAAAATTCAGTGGGAAGCGCGATGGCTTCGTCGAGCGCATTCGTATGCAGCGACTGGGTTCCGCCGAGGACTGCGGCCATGGCTTCGATGGTGGTGCGGATGATGTTATTGTAGGGGTCTTTTTCGGTGAGGGACACGCCGGAAGTTTGACAATGGGTGCGCAGTGCGCTGCTCATGGGGTGCTTGGGATTATATTTCGACATTGTCTTGGCCCAGAGAAGGCGGGCGGCGCGGAGCTTGGCGATTTCCATGAAGAAATTCATGCCAATGGCGAAGAAGAAAGAGAGGCGCGGCGCGAAATCGTCTACGTTCAAACCTTTGCTGAGCGCGGCTTTGACGTATTCTTCGCCGTCGGCGATGGTGTAGGCCAACTCTTGCACTGCGGTGGCCCCGGCTTCGTGCATGTGGTAGCCGGAGATGGAGATAGAGTTGAATTTGGGCATGTTCTTGGCGGTGTATTCGATGATGTCGGCCACGATGCGCATGCTGGGTTCGGGTGGATATATATAGGTGTTGCGCACCATGAATTCTTTGAGGATGTCGTTTTGAATGGTGCCGGAGAGTTTCTCGACGGGCACATTTTGCTCGATGCCTGCCACGATGTAGCTGGCGAGGATGGGGAGTACCGCGCCGTTCATGGTCATGGAGACGGACATTTCATCCAAGGGGATGCCGTCAAAAAGGATTTTCATGTCTTCGACAGAATCAATGGCGACCCCTGCTTTGCCTACGTCGCCCACCACACGGGGATGGTCGGAGTCGTAGCCACGGTGGGTGGCGAGATCGAATGCAACCGAGAGGCCTTTCTGGCCAGCCGCCAAGTTACGGCGGTAGAAGGCGTTGGAGGCTTCGGCGGTGGAGAAGCCAGCATATTGGCGCACGGTCCATGGGCGCACCGTGTACATGGTGGCGCGGGGGCCGCGCATGAAGGGAGCGAAGCCGGGGATGCTATCCAGATGTTCCAAATTTTCGAGGTCGGCGGCAGTGTAAAGGGCTTTGACGTCGAAGCCTTCGGGGGATTGCTGGGTGAGGGATTCCAGCGGAATGGCGTTTCCGGCCTTATCGTTGCCTACGTCTTTTTGCGCGAGTTTTTGCCAATCGGCAAGGGTACGCTTGGGGAAATCGGTCATTGTGGCAGCCTCGTTAAGACATGTTGGGGTGTGTAGATTAGCATGGGGGGAAGGCTTGCTCAACCGTCATTGAGCGGGGTGTGTGGGGGCTGCTGGGGCAGGGCAGGGATGGCGACATTTTGCTCGCGGAATTTTTGCAGGATGCTCATCATGACTTCGGATTGGGGTGCCCAGCGGCCATCATTCACATCCGCCACCCAGAAGG